>NZ_RZSF01000038.1:0-33321 GCF_004023325.1 Mesorhizobium sp. M1A.F.Ca.ET.072.01.1.1
TTCCAATCTCTGCGTCAACCAGATCAACCGCTGGGCAACGCCGGCACAGAAGGAGAAATACCTCCCTGCGCTCTGCTCGGGCGAAAAGGTCGGTGCGCTGGCAATGTCGGAATCCGGATCAGGCTCGGACGTCGTGTCGCTGCGGCTGCGCGCCGAAAAGCGCAACGACCGCTATGTGCTCAACGGTTCGAAAATGTGGATCACCAACGGACCCGATGCCGAGACCTTGGTGGTCTATGCCAAGACCGATCCGGAGCGCAATTCGCGCGGCATCACCGCCTTCATCATCGAAAAAACCTTTGCCGGGTTTTCGGTGGCCCAAAAACTCGACAAGCTCGGCATGCGCGGCTCGAACACCGGCGAGCTCGTCTTCGAGAATGTCGAGGTGCCCTTCGAGAATGTGCTGCATGAGGAAGGGCGCGGCGTCGAGGTGCTGATGTCGGGCCTCGACTATGAGCGCGCCGTGCTCTCCGGCGGGCCGATCGGGCTGATGGCGGCCTGCCTCGACGTGGCGGTGCCTTACGTGCATGAGCGCAAGCAGTTCGGCCAGCCGATCGGCAGTTTTCAGCTGGTGCAGGGCAAGCTTGCCGACATGTATTCGACGATGAACGCGGCGCGCGCCTATGTCTACGCCGTGGCCGGTGCCTGCGACCGCGGCGAGACCACGCGCAAGGACGCCGCCGGCTGCGTGCTCTTCGCGGCCGAAAAGGCGACGCAGATGGCGCTCGATGCCATCCAGCTGCTCGGCGGCAACGGCTATATCAACGATTATCCGACCGGGCGGCTTCTGCGCGACGCCAAGCTCTACGAGATCGGCGCCGGCACCAGCGAGATCCGCCGCTGGCTGATCGGCCGCGAGATCATGGCGGAGGGAGTGTGATGTCTCCCTCCGTCACCTCAGCCGAACGCCTTGGGCAGGTCGTCGGTCGGCTTGGCGACGATCTGATGCTCATCGCGCCACAGAACCTCACGCTGGCGCCGGGACGTGATCGAGCGCACAGGCAAGCCGCCCTCCTCGATCAGCCAGGCGCAATAGCGCGCACGGCTGATGGCTTCCTTGGCGTTCGGGTGGAACCAGCAGACGCCCCAAATCGACTCACGGCGCTTGAAATGCCGCCCAACCCGGCCAGGAATGGGCAAATGCCGATTGAACCAGTCGAACTGATCCTCCAGTTCGCCATGGATCCAGTCCGGGCAGCCATTCCGGTACAAGTACCAGGACGCATGGAAAAAGCCGCTCTCTACCCGGCTCTTCGGATGGATCAGCGGCGTTACAAACCGCACATACATAGTGACACCCACAGCGCTTGCAGGCGCCGTGTTCCTTTTGCTCGAATCCGGGACGTGGAAAGCCGCCCTTCGGCGGCGTCAGGCCATGGCCGAGGGGAGACATTTGGTGAAACGCATATCGATGCCTTTCATCGTCGCCTCCTGAGGTGTCATTCGTACAAAAGATGCCGCGCTGCGCACGCAGCATCCGGGTGCGGGCTGTTACACTGGTTGCGTTGCGGCATCAAGAGGTGTGAGGAATAACGTGGCCACACTCCAAACCCAAATCTCCCCCTCCTCGGAAAGCTTCCGCTCCAATGCCGAGCGCATGCGGGCGCTGGTCGACGATATCGCCGAGAAGGCGGCGGGCATCGAGCGCGGCGGCTCGGACGAGGCGCGCGAGCGCCACCAAAGCCGCGGCAAGCTGCTGCCGCGCGAAAGATTGGCGCAACTGCTCGACACCGGCTCGCCTTTTCTCGAGGTCGGCCAGTTCGCGGCATGGTCGATGTATGGCGAGGATATTCCGTCGGCCGGCATCATCACCGGCATCGGCCGTGTCGAAGGCCGGGAGGTGATGGTCGTCGTCAACGACGCGACGGTGAAAGGCGGCACCTATTATCCGGTGACGGTGAAGAAGCATCTGCGCGCGCAGGAGATCGCGCTGCAGAACAAGCTGCCTTGCGTCTACCTGGTCGACAGCGGCGGCGCCAACCTGCCCAACCAGGACGAGGTCTTCCCCGACCGTGAGCATTTCGGCCGCATCTTCTACAACCAGGCCAACATGTCGGCAGCCGGCATCCCGCAGATCGCTTGCGTCATGGGCTCCTGCACGGCGGGCGGGGCCTATGTGCCGGCGATGTCGGACGAAACGATCATGGTGCGCAACCAGGCGACCATTTTTCTTGGCGGCCCGCCGCTGGTGAAGGCTGCCACCGGCGAGGATGTCAGCGCCGAGGAGCTCGGCGGCGCCGAGGTCCACACCAGGCTTTCCGGCGTCGCCGACCACTATGCCATGGATGACGAGCACGCGCTGGCCATTTGCCGACGCATCGTCAAGAACCTGAATCGGAACAAGGCCGTAAGCCTGAACTTACAGAAACCAGTATCACCGCTTCACGATCCGCATGAACTCTACGGCATCGTGCCGACTGATTTGCGCCAGCCCTATGACGTTCGCGAGGTGATCGCGCGTCTGGTCGACGGTTCCGAGTTCGACGAGTTCAAGCAGAATTACGGCACCACCTTGGTCACCGGTTTTGCGTATCTGCACGGCATGCCGGTCGGCATCCTCGGTAACAATGGGGTGCTGTTTTCGGAAAGCGCGCTGAAGGGCGCGCATTTCATCGAGCTCTGCTGCCAGCGCGGCATTCCGCTGATCTTCCTGCAGAACATCACCGGCTTCATGGTCGGGCGAAAGTATGAGGCCGGCGGCATCGCCAAGGACGGCGCCAAGCTGGTCACGGCGGTCGCCACGGCACGCGTGCCGAAGCTTACGGTGATCATCGGCGGTTCGTTCGGCGCCGGCAATTACGGCATGTGCGGCCGCGCCTATTCGCCCCGCTTCCTGTGGATGTGGCCGAATGCGCGCATTTCGGTGATGGGCGGCGAGCAGGCGGCGACGGTGCTCGCCATGGTCAAGCGCGAGGGCATCGAGCGCAAGGGCGGTGAGTGGAGCGCCGAAGAGGAAGCGAAATTCAGGAAGCCGATCCTGATGAAATACGAGCATGAGGGTCACCCGCTCTATTCTTCGGCAAGGCTTTGGGACGACGGCATCATCGATCCGGCCAGGACGCGCGAGGTGCTGGCGCTCAGCCTCTCGGCGGCGCTCAATACCGGGGTCGAGGAAACGAAGTTCGGCGTGTTCAGGATGTGACGATGAGCGGCGTCAGCGATAGGATCCGCGTGCATACCGGCGACATCACCAGGCTTAAGGTCGATGCCATCGTCAATGCCGCCAATTCCTCGCTGCTCGGCGGCGGTGGTGTCGACGGCGCTATCCACCGCGCCGCCGGGCCGGAGCTGGTCGCCGAATGCCGCACGCTGAACGGCTGCAGGACCGGGGATGCCAAACTGACGAAAGGCTACCGGCTGCCGGCGCGCTATGTCATTCACACTGTCGGCCCGGTCTGGCACGGCGGGGGCGAGAGCGAGGCGGAGTTGCTCGCCTCCTGCTATCGGCGCTCGCTGGAGATTGCCACCGGTAAGGACTGTCGAACGATAGCATTTCCGGCGATCTCGACCGGCATCTACGGCTATCCGAAAGATCAGGCTACCGAAATAGCCGTCGGCACGGTTGCTGTTTTTCTAGGCGAAAACGCCATCCCCGAGACCGTGACTTTCTGCTGCTTCGACGATCTGACTGCCAAACTATACAGCTCAACCGTTGCTGCGATTGGGGGAGCCTGAACTTTATGACAAAGACGTTCCACCCGTTCACGAGATCGAGATTCTTGAGTGACCATCTAGCGACGCCGGCAAATATTCGATATTGCTCATCCTGCATTGTCTCATGGGGATTGGGTAAAAATGACACGAGAATATCTGCGGAAAGCTTCCGCGTCGATACTTGCAGGAATGCTTATATTCGCCTCGTGCGGCGCTGTCGTCGCCGGGTCGCTGGCTGGAAGCGAGGGGGACAAGCGCTTTCCACCTTACATCCCACGCAATCCCAAGGATCCGTGCAACAGGGCGTACAAGGCCTATCTGGCGGCGAGCGGCCATTCAGCCTACGCGACCACGCCTTATGCCCGGATCATGTCGTCTTATATCATCTGTGGTGGACACCTGAATGCGCCGTCCCAAAAGGTTGCGGAAGAGCTGGCGATGAAATCCTGCCTGGCCACGCGCGCGCACTACAAGGTGACTACGGGCGGCGCCTGCGAGATCGCCGCATCGAAGTAGGCCCGCGCCTGCCGAATTGGCGCTGCCCGTCGCAAACTCGGGAGGCTCCATGTTCGGCAAGATCCTGATCGCCAATCGAGGCGAGATCGCTTGCCGCGTCATCCGCACCGCAAGCAAGCTCGGCGCGCGAACAGTCGCCGTCTATTCGGATGCCGACGCGCGAGCGCTGCATGTCGAGATGGCCGACGAGGCGGTGCATATCGGCCCCTCGCCGGTCGGTGACAGCTATCTGCGCGGCGACAGGATCATTGCCGCGGCGCTTGCCACAGGCGCCGAGGCTATCCACCCCGGCTACGGCTTCCTTTCGGAGAACCCCGACTTCGTCGACCAGGTGACGGCAGCGGGCCTCATCTTCATCGGCCCGTCCGCCGCCTCGATCCGCGCCATGGGGCTGAAGGACGCCGCCAAGCGGTTGATGGAAAAGGCCGGCGTTCCGGTGGTGCCCGGCTATCACGGCGAAGCGCAGGAGATTGTGCTGCTTGCCACAAAAGCGCGCGAGATCGGCTACCCGGTGCTGATCAAGGCGCGCGCCGGCGGCGGCGGCAAGGGCATGCGGCGCGTCGACCATCCGGACGACTTCTCCGAGGCGCTGTCCGGAGCGCGGCGCGAGGCCAAGGCTGCCTTCGGCGACGACCGCGTTCTGGTCGAAAAATATGTCGACAAGCCGCGCCACATCGAAGTCCAGGTGTTCGGTGACAATTTCGGCAATGTCGTGCATCTTTTCGAGCGCGACTGCTCGGCGCAGCGCCGCCACCAGAAGGTGATCGAGGAGGCGCCCGCCCCCGGCATGACGCCGGCGCTGCGCAAGGCGATGACGGAAGCGGCGGTGAAGGCCGCCAAGGCAATCAGCTATTCGGGCGCCGGCACGATCGAGTTCATCGTCGATGCTTCCGAGGCCCTCAAAGCCGACCGCTTCTGGTTCATGGAGATGAACACACGGCTGCAGGTCGAGCATCCCGTCACCGAGATGGTCACCGGCGTCGATCTGGTCGAATGGCAGCTTCGTGTCGCCGCCGGCGAAAAACTGCCGAAGGCGCAGAACGAGATCGCCCTTGCCGGACATGCTTTCGAGGCGCGCATCTACGCCGAGGACGCGGCCAAGGGATTCCTGCCGGCGACGGGCACGCTTTATCATCTCAAATTCCCCGACACGCCGCCGGAGGATGCCGCCATGCGCATCGAGACCGGCGTGCGGTCCGGCGATGCGATCTCGCCCTTCTACGATCCGATGATCGCCAAGCTGGTGGTGCACGCCAGGGACAGAACCACCGCGCTTGGCGCGCTGCGCAAGGCGCTGGCCCGAACCGAAGTTGCCGGCTCGACGGTCAACACAGCCTTCCTTGCAGCACTCGCCGCCGACGCCGATTTCGCGGCGGGCGATATCGACACCGGCCTGATCGGCCGGCATCAGGACGCTCTTGTCGCTGTTCCCGCGCCAAGCGATGAAGCGATCGCCGCGGCGGCGCTGGCAGCGACCGACGCAAGCACGGCGGGTCCGGCCGCCGATCCGTGGTGCTCGCTCGCCGGCTATGCGCATTTCCATACGCTGGCGCGCCGCACCCGGCTGCGTTACGGCGAGGAGAACATCCTGGCCCGGGTTTCGGCGCGGCCAGACGGCCGCTTCCAGGTGGCGCTGGAGGCGCCGCATGACGCGCTCAACGCGCACGACCTCAGGAGCATGCCGCGCAGCGCGCGCTGGCCGGGCCATGTCACGGTGTTCGAAGGAGCGGTCGGATATACATTCACGGTGCCGGATCCGCTGGCCAAGGCGGATGAGGCCGCGGCCGCGTCGGACAGCCTGCGCGCGCCGATGCCGGGATTGGTCAAGCTGGTGCGCGCGGCAGCGGGCGATGCCGTGATCAAGGGCCAGCCGCTCCTGATCCTCGAGGCGATGAAGATGGAACATACGATCGCCGCACCCCATGACGGGGTGATTGCCGAGATCGCGGCCGAAGGCGCGCAAGTGAGCGACGGCACGGTGCTGGTGCGGTTCGAGGACGCACGGGGCTGAGCTGCCGGTCGCCTTGGATCGGCAACGGGACAAACTGGCTGGGGCGGCAGGACTCCAGGGGGACGCCGTAGAGCGCCGAACTGGCCTCCAAATCAGTGCCAAGGCACATACGAAAACGGCCGGGACAAATCCCGGCCATTTCCAATCGATCTGCAGAACGAATTACGGCTTGATCGGCGCGTATTTGCCGTCGTGCCACTGGTTGATGTCGTAGCCGGCGTTCTTCAGGTCGCCCTTCTCGTCGAAGATCACATCGCCGACCACGGTGCTGATCGGCTTGCCGTCCTTCAGCGCCTCGGCGACCTTGGCCGGGTCGTCGGTGCCGGCGCGCTTGACGCCTTCGGCCACCGCCTGGATCACTGCATAGGAGAACAGCGTGAAACCTTCCGGTGTGAAGCCGCCTTGCTTGATCTTGGCCACGGCCTCCTTCGCTTCCGGCTTCGACTGCGGATCCGAGGGGAAGACGAACATCGTGCCTTCACCGGCCGGGCCGGCGATCTGCCAGAATTCCGGCGAGGCGATCGAGTCCGGCATGATCAGCTGGAACTTGACGTTCTGCTCCGCTGCCTGGCGCAGGATCAAGCCGGCCTCCGGATGGTAGCCGCCGAAATAGACGACGTCGGCCTTGAGCTCTTTCAGCTTGGTGACCAAAGCCGAATAGTCCTTCTCGCCGGCATTGATGCCTTCATAGTCGACCTCCTTGAGGCCGCCGGCATTCATGGTCGCCTTGACAGCATCGGCAACGCCCTGACCGTAGGCGCTCTTGTCGTGCAGGACGACGACGTTCTTGCCGGCATAGTTCTTGGCGATCCATGGACCGATGAAAGCGCCCTGCGCATCGTCACGCGTGTAGAGGCGCATGATCGTCGGCCAGCCGGCCTTGGCCGCGGCGTCGGTCAGTTCCGGATTAGACGAGGCCGGGCTCATCATCAGGGTGCCGGCTTCGGCGTAGACGGCGGAAGCGGGAATGCTCGAGCCCGAGCAGGCATGGCCGTCGACGAATTTGACGCCGTTGGCGACGATGCGGTTGGCGACCGACACCGCCTGCTTCGGATCGCACTGGTCGTCCTGGATGTCGATCTTGATCTTGTTGCCGTTTACACCTCCGGCGGCATTGATGGCATCCGCCGCGGCCTGCGCGCCCTGTTTGAACTGGTCGCCGATGTTGGCGAGCTGCCCGGTCATCGGGCCGACCACCGAAATCGTGATGTCGTCGGCGAAGGCAACCGATGCGCTCATCGTCAGGCCCAATGCGGCCGCGCTCAAAATACCCAATCTTTTCATGACAATAGAACTCCTCCACTTGCGCGCGGCCGTTCCGGCCACGCTTCTTCCAGAGAGCCGGGACAATTTCACCCTTCGCCGGAACTGTCGAGAGCACAATCTATCGGGATTTGGTTCATTCCGACGGGGAGTTCTTGGGCCAAGCCGCCGTTCCCATACAGGCGGTGACTGCGCAAATGCAAAAGCCGCGCCGGCCTTGTCCCGGCCGGTCGCGGCTTTTGCAGTCGAGCTTCCCGGCGCCCCGCGCGCCTGAACCCGCTCGCTTCCCTGTGTTGTCGCACGGCTTGAGTTCGTTGACCTGCCGCGTTCTTGGTCTGGTTAACCGGCCGTCTTTTTGCGGCCTTGTCCCTTAAGAGCTTCCGGGCCTTACCCCGCAAAATCAGTGCATCGTCATCCATTCGCGCGCTTCGCGCAGCGCCTTGGCGATCTCGGCCTTCGACATCGATGCCGACAATTCCGAGCGCAGCTCGGCGGCGCGGAGCGATCCCTTGATCGCGGCGATGTTGAACCATTTGTGGGCGGCAATGACGTCGGTCTCGCAGTCGCGGCCGGTCGCATACATCATGCCCAGTTCGAAAAGAATGTCGGCCTGGGCAGTTGCCCCCATGGCGCCGAAGCCGGCTTCAAGCATTTCAAAGCGTGCCATTTCAATCCCCTGTCTGCTCCCGAGAGCTGCCTCCTTGTGTCCCTGGAATTCCCCTGGGCGGGCCGCTCTTTCGATGCTTTCGAGGATGACGGCTCGCCTTGAATCCGTCGTTAAATGGCTTGCTTAATTTGAAGAAAACAAAGCTAAAACAAGAGGTAAACGCGAAGAACCGTTAAGCATAGGAATCCAGCAATTCAGCCGATCTGCGCCAAATTCGTCGAAAATTTGAGGCGCGGGAATCAAGACTTCGCTAACCACGGAAACCGAAGCCTTTTTCGCCATCGGTTCATTTCCAGCGACCGACGCGGCCGAAATCCTTGCAAGCTTCCGTCGCGGCACCGCTTTCGTTTTGGCGATGGCTGGATTAGCTTTACGTTTGCGTAAGGGACAGAAAGGCGGAACGAGGCCCGCCGGAACCCTAAAGGGAGGACAAGCATGTTTCGAAAAGTCAGCCTGGCCCTGGCGGCCACCTTGATGATGGCAGGCGCCGCGTCGGCCGACCCGATCGAGGGCAATTGGAAGACGCAGGCCGGATCGACAGCGGCGATCGCCGGCGGCGGGGCGTTTTCCATCACGCTCAAGTCCGGCAAATATGCCGGCAAGACGATCGGCTCCTTCAAGGCGGCCGGCGACAACAAGTACACCGGCACCATAACGGACCCCGAAACCGACAAGACCTATTCCGGCAAGGCGACGCTTTCCGGCACCTCGCTAAAGATGAGCGGCTGCGTTCTGGGCGGACTGATCTGCAAGACCCAGACCTGGCACAAGCTCTGACAGTCGAACGGATGACGATGCAAAAACGGGGCCCGGCGCCCCGTTTTCTTTTTGAGCGCCGTTTCTGAGCGCAACGCTGGACAAGGCACTTCGCAGGCCTTCGGCCGGTCATGACCCCATCAGCCAATTTGAACGGCAGATGAATATCGGTCTCAGAACCGGTTCAGAGGCGTTCGGGCATTCTCCTCGCCATCGAAGGAGAGACCAATGCTTGTCCGCCGCTTCACCATCGTCTGCCTGCTGATGAGCCTGTTCGGCATGTTCTTCGCCATCCTCGTGGCCGAAGCCGGCCGTCCGGCGCGCTCACCGCGAATGGCCGATACCTGCCGGCTGGACTGCATGAACCATTTCGGCCGCTGAAACGACCAATACTCGAAACCGGAACGACCACCATGAACCGCATCGCTGCCTCCACCCTCAAAGCTCTTCGGCTCCTGCCGCGGGCGATGCTCATCCTGATGGTGCTTGCCGCTCCTGTGCTGGCGGTGCCGATGATGCGCGCAGACGCCGGTTCGGTCATCGAGGCGCCAACGCCGAAGAAGGCAGGCATCGGCTTCGTGCTGCTGGTCAGCCTGCAGCGCGGCTGACACGGCCAGACAAAAATACGTCGCAAGGCGGGCTTCGCGCCCGCCTCCCCCTCCCAAGCGCTCTTCCAAATCCCTATATTGGGCCATGGAAAAGCGAATCTACCCCCAAGCCATCGAATCGGTCGTCATGCCGGAGCCTTTCGGCAGGCAGAGTTTTGACGACGCCAAGAAGGCGGTCGCGGCGCTGGAGGCGCTCTACGACCGCAACACCAAATTCCTGCGCGATTCCTTCGCCAAGCTCGCCGCCGGCGGCGACGAGAGCAGGCGCTACCGGGCCTTTTATCCGCAGATCGGCGTCACCACCACCTCGTTCACGCAGATCGACTCGCGCCAGGCCTACGGCCATATGCCGACGCCCGGGCATTTTGCCACCACCATCACCCAGCCAAAGCTGTTCGAGAACTATCTCGTCGAGCAGCTTCGGCTCATCATGCGCAATCACGGCGTCCAGGTCACGGTGTCGGAATCGACGACGCCGATCCCGCTGCATTTCGCCTTCCTGGAAGGCACCTATGTCGACGGCACGGCTGCCGAGCGCATCAGGCGACCGATCCGCGACCTGTTCGACGTGCCGGATCTCGACGGCACCGACGACCAGATCGCCAACGGCACATTCGAGGTGGCGTTCGGCGAGCCGAGGCCGCTGGCGCCGTTCACGGCACAGCGCATCGACTATTCGCTCCACCGCATGACGCATTACACGGCGACCAGCCCGCAGCATTTCCAGAATTTCGTGCTGTTCACCAATTACCAGTTCTACATCGACGAGTTCGTGGCGCGGGCCCGCGAGCTGATGGAGAGCGGCGGCGGCAGTTACAGCGAATTCGTCGAGCCGGGCAATCTCGTGACCAAGGCCGGGGCCGGCGCGGCGAGCGAAGGCACCCCGCCACAGCGCCTGCCGCAAATGCCGGCCTACCATCTGAAGAAGTCGGGCCATGGCGGCATCACCATGGTCAATATCGGCGTCGGCCCGTCCAACGCCAAGACCATCACCGACCATATCGCGGTGCTTCGGCCACATGCCTGGGTGATGCTCGGCCACTGCGCCGGCCTGCGCAACACGCAGGCGCTGGGCGACTATGTGCTGGCCCATGCTTATGTGCGCGAGGATCATGTGCTCGACGACGACCTGCCGGTCTGGGTGCCCATCCCGCCGCTGGCCGAGATCCAGGTAGCGCTGCAGGAAGCGGTCGCCGAAGTAACGGGACTTTCCGGCTACGATCTCAAGCGCATCATGCGCACCGGCACCGTCGCCACCATCGACAACCGCAACTGGGAACTGCGCGACCAGCGCGGACCGGTGCAGCGCCTTTCGCAGTCGCGCGCCATCGCGCTCGACATGGAATCGGCGACGATCGCCGCCAACGGCTTCCGCTTCCGCGTGCCCTACGGCACGCTGCTGTGCGTCTCCGACAAGCCTTTGCATGGCGAACTGAAACTGCCCGGCATGGCGACGGAATTCTACAAGCGGCAGGTGGCGCAGCACCTCACCATCGGCATCAGGGCGATGGAGAAGCTGGCCGAAATGCCGATGGAGCGGCTGCATTCGCGCAAGTTGAGAAGCTTCTCCGAGACTGCTTTCCAGTAGCCGAGGCAACTCATCGTCTTGCCCGGGCCGCAATTTTGCCGATAAGCAGGCCTGAGCGAGACTATGTCGCTGCAAAAAGATGCCGGCGACATTCGGCAGAACACGACTGACATGACAACAGGCGGCGCGCGCTCAAACATGACGGCTGGGGTGGCATTCCTGGCGATGACGGCACTCACGGCCGCGCTGCTGGCCGGATTCCTCGGCGCGCTGCATCCAGCCCTCGATTCGTTCTCGCATTTTCGTATTCATCTGAGCGTGCTCACGGCGCTGCTGGCGGTGGCGCTGCTTGCCAGTTCGTACCGGCTGCAAGCGGCAGCAGCGCTGCTCTTCGCCCTAGCCTGCCTCGCCACGACGGCCAGCGCGCTGCCCAGGTTGTGGCCGCAGCAGGCGGTCGCCAAACCTGCCGACCGTATCCTCTACAGCCTGCTGCAGATCAATCTTCGCTTCGACAATCCGACGCCCAAGAAGGTGCTGTCGCTGATCGGCCGCACCAACCCTGATGTGATCACACTCGACGAGGTGTCGGGAATGTGGACGAGAGAGCTCGGCTATATCACCGGCGCCTATCCGTACCGCATCCTCTGCCCCTACCCCAACGGCGTATTCGGGGTCGCGCTGCTCTCGCGGCGGCCTTTTGCCCCGGGCACCGCGCCGCATTGCGAGCCGCGCGGTGCGATGGCAACCGCCACGGTCGATTTCGGCGGCACCGGCGTCGATGTCGCGGCAATCCATTTGAGCTGGCCGTGGCCGCGCGAGCAGTACTGGCAGATCGGCGAGCTGGCGGAGCCGCTTGCCGCGCTCGGCGAAACCGCCATCATGGCCGGCGACTGCAACGCCGCGCCGTGGAGCGCTGCGGTGCGTCGTGTCGCCTCGCTCGGCGGACTGAGCGTGATGCCGTCGGCCGGGCCGACCTGGATTCACCGGAAGCTGCCGGATTTCATCCGGCGCTTCGCCGGCCTGCCGATCGACCAGGTGTTCAGCAAGGGGGCCGTGACAATCCATTCGGCGACGCGGCTGGAAGACGCCGGCTCCGACCACTTGCCGGTGCTGGTCGAGTTCTCGTTGCGGTCCGACGGCCGAGAGCCCGAGCACGAGCATCAGTCGGCGCTGGCGGCAAACGCACAACTTGGCAAGACGGGCAGTTAGCGTCGCATTGCTTCCCGCCGCATCGCCGGTTTCTGCTTGTGCCGCTAGGGCCTGATCAAAGCAGCGACCAGGTGCTCGACATGACCGCCTTCGCGGTGCTCGCGGGCATCGAAGGCATTTTGCCTGGCCTCGTATTCGGCATAGACGGCCTGGATGCGCCGGCGCGCCTCGCTGCGCGCCTTGTAGCAATAGGGGTCGTTAGCGACCCTAAGACCGGTGATCGAGCGATCGGTGACGCGCATCATTTCCCGGGCAATGCGGCCATGGGTTCCCTCGTGGGCGCGCACGCCGGCGAAGAACCGGTTCCAGCGCTTCTTCAATGCAGGCGTGGCTGGCGACGCCAAGCGGGGGAAAGTGTAGAAGAGACTGAGCGTTCCGTTTGCCTGCCGTATCCGGCACGAGCCCTTGTCCTGGATAACGCCAAGCTCCCAGTCGGCCGTATAGGCGGTCTGGGCGATGGCATGCGTCATGAAGCCGTGCTTGGGACCTTTGCTGCCCATCGCCTCGATGAGCGCCGCGCCCGAATTGCCGGCAATGTCATAGGTGCGCGTCTGGACCAGCACCCTGGTGCCGGCCGAAGCCTGCGGCGCGCAGAGCGCGCCGAGAGCGACAAGGCATGTCAGAACCGCCATGCGCATAACCGTCTCCTCCCTATCCTTAGGGAAAGGGAACACAAGCAGGCAGCGGATTCAACAGCCTTGAGGTTGCGCCGTCGCAACCGGTATTGCTCGTAGGTGCCGCCTGTTACCCGGCTCTCGCCAGCCGCAGGATGGCGGCTGTCGAGCCGGCCCGGCCAGACGTGGGGCTCACATGCCTTGGTAGACCGGCCCCTCTCCGCCTTGCGGGGGTGCCCAATTGATGTTCCGGTTCGGGTCCTTGATGTCGCAAGTCTTGCAGTGGACGCAGTTCTGCGCGTTGATGACGAAGCGCACGTCCTTGGCGGACGGATCGGCAGCGGCATTGCCGTCCTTGTCCACCCACTCATAGACGCCGGCCGGGCAGTAGCGGGTCGATGGCCCGGCGAACACGTCGTGCTCGGAACGCTGCTGCAGCGCCATGTCGCCGACGATGAGGTGCACGGGCTCATTTTCCTCATGGTTGGTGTTGGACAAAAACACCGAGGAGAGCCGGTCGAAGGTCAAGACGCCATCCGCCTTCGGATAAGCGATTTTCTGGTGCTTGGAGGCGGGCTCGAGCGTCGCATAGTCTGCCTTGCCGTGCTTCAGCGTGCCGAAGGGCGAGAAGCCGAACAGCGTGTTCAGCCACATGTCGAGACCGCCGATGCCGACACCGACGATGGTGCCGAAGCGCGACCACAGCGGCTTGACGTTGCGCACCTTCTTCAGATCCCTGCCGATGTCGCTGCCGCGCCAGGCGTCTTCATAGGAGGCGAGCTCGTCATTGGCCCGGCCGGCGACAATGGCGTCCGCGACATGCTCGGCGGCCAGCATGCCGGACAGCACCGCATTGTGCGAGCCCTTGATGCGCGGCACGTTGACGAAGCCGGCCGCGCAGCCCATCAGCACGCCGCCGGGGAAGGAGAGTTTCGGCACCGACTGCCAGCCGCCCTCGGTAATGGCGCGCGCGCCATAGCCGATCCGCTTGGCGCCCTCGAAGGTGCCTCTGATCGCCGGATGAGTCTTGAAGCGCTGGAATTCCTCGAAGGGGGAGAGCCAAGGATTCTTATAGTTCAGATGGACGACGAAGCCGACCGCCACCTGGTTGTCTTCGAGATGGTAGAGGAAGGAGCCGCCGCCGGTTTTCATGTCGAGCGGCCAGCCGAAGGAGTGCTGCACCAGCCCCGGCTTGTGGTTCTCAGGCTTGACCTGCCAGAGTTCCTTGAGGCCGATGCCGAATTTGGCGGGCTCGCGGCCGTCGGCAAGCTGGTATTTGTCGATCAGTTGCTTGGCCAAAGAGCCGCGCGCGCCCTCGCCGATCAGCACGTATTTGCCCATCAGCGCCATGCCCGGAGCGTAGGCCGGGCCATGCGTGCCGTCCTTCTCGACGCCCATGTCGCCAGTGATCACGCCGGTCACGGCGCCGGCGTCGTTGTAGACAAGGCTCGCCGCGGCAAAGCCCGGATAAATCTCGACGCCGAGCGCCTCGGCCTTGGTCGCCAGCCAGCGGCAGACATTGCCAAGCGAGACGATGTAGTTGCCGTGGTTGTTCATCAGCGGCGGCATCAGGAAGTTGGGCAGGCGGAAGGACCCGGCGGGGCCCAGCACCAGGAAATGATCGTCGGTGACAGGCGTCTTGAAAGGGTGCCCTTCCTCCTCGCGCCAGCCCGGCAAAAGGCGGTCGATGCCGATCGGGTCGACGACGGCGCCGGACAGGATATGGGCGCCGACCTCGCCGCCTTTTTCCAGCACCACGACGGAAAGGTCGGGGTTGAGCTGCTTCAGACGGATCGCCGCGGCAAGGCCGGCCGGACCGGCGCCGACGATGACCACGTCGAATTCCATGCTCTCGCGTTCGATTTCGCTCATCTGCCCCTCGCTGGCTTGCCCTATTCTCGCATTTTGCTGGCTCACGCGCTGCATAGCGTATCAATTCGCGACGCGAAACCGGCGCTGACGTGACAAAGCCGATTTCGACAAAAAGTCGCGGTGTTCCATACGAAACGGCCATCGGACAGGCGACGGCGAAGCATAGGCCAGGGCCATGCAGTTGGAAGGCCAGGCCCGTCCGGCACGTTTTTAATTGTTCGACGGCTTGCTTATCGGCAATACTTGGCCCCATGCGCACTCCCGAGCCAACCGGCTTTTCATTGAAGCGCTTACTCTTCACGCCCGGCGTGCTCTGCCGCGCGGTTCTTCCGCTCCTCTTTTCGCTCGGCGCGGCCCAGGCCGATCCGCAGAAAGTCTGGGCGGCCGGCGCCTACTCCTTTTCCGACGAGCTCGGCGGCTTCCGCATCACCGGCGCTTCCGGAATCGGCACCAAGGATGACCCGCTGGTCATCACCGAGGAGCTGAATTCGGCGACGCCAGTGACGCTGACCATCCGCGCGATCAGGCCGATCGAAGCCTTCGGCAGGGCCGGCAACGTGGCCAATGGGGTTATGTACATGCGCATCGACGTGCTCAACAACAGCTCCCTGCCCTGGGTCGAGTTCCAGTTCGAGCTGCAGGAAATCCTCGACCAGCCGAGCGTGTTCGGCGACGGTCTCTCCTTCGACCAGCGCAACAAGAGTCCCGACAACATCGTCTCGAGCAACTTCGCCGATTTCGACCGCCAGTTCGAACCCTATGACCGGCTCTTGTTCAAGAACGGCAAGGTCGACCCGCTGAAGACGGCGACGTTCGAGTTCCTGATCACCGACTACACGCCGCGCTGGACATTTTTCCTGGTGCAGGATCCGCGCATACCGACGGGCTGACAGACATTGCGCTGAATGGCGAATTCCGAGCGGTTGCAAATCTTTGCCGCGCGGACGATGGTGGCGCCATGACTGCCGCCTCCCCAAACAACCCGATCGATATCGCAGAGCTGCTGGCCTTCTATGCCAGCGCCGGCGTTGACGAGGCGCTGGAAGACACGCCTGTCGACCGCTTCGCCGAGGCCAAGCCGAAGCAAGCCGAGCTCGCGCCGGCGCAGGCCGCGACCGCGCGTGAAAGCATGCCCCTGGAGCGGCCGGCATCGGAGCCCGGATTGGAGGCAGGCCGGGCGGCGGAACGGCCGGCGGCATCGACCGGGCTGGACGCAAGCCAAGTGCCCGATGCGCCGCGGCGCCCGACGCTCACCACCGCCACGGTCCCCGACGAGGGGCAGATCAAGCTCGCGCGGCAGCTGGCGGCGAGTGCCTCGACGCTTGACGAGCTGCGTCAGCAGATGGCGGCGTTCGATGGCTGCAATCTCAAATTCACCGCCAAGAACCTGGTCTTCGCCGACGGCAACCCGAATGCCGACCTGATGCTCGTCGGCGAGGCGCCGGGCCGCGACGAGGACCTCGAAGGGCTGCCCTTCGTCGGCCGCTCCGGACGGCTGCTCGACAGCATGCTGGCAGCAATCGGCCTCGACCGGACATCGGCCTATATCGCCAACGTCATCCCGTGGCGCCCGCCGGGCAACCGCACGCCGACGCTGCACGAGACGGAGATCTGCCGCCCGTTCATCGAAAGGCAGATCGAGCTGGTCAATCCGAAGGTGCTGGTCAATCTCGGCGGCCCTTCCGCCAAGACGCTGCTCAACACGACCGAGGGCATCCTGCGGTTACGGGGTAATTGGCGCGTCCACACCACCCAGTCGGGCATTGCCATTCCAGCGATGCCGACGCTGCATCCGGCGTATCTGCTTCGCACGCCTGCACACAAGAAGCTGGCGTGGCGGGATTTTCTCGAGGTGAAGGCGAAACTGAGGGCGTTGGGGTGAAGCACCTTCCCTTCTCCCACAACAAGGGAGAAGGGGAGCGATAACCTCTTAGGTAATTGAATTACTCCCCTCGCCGCCCTACTCATCCCCCATGACAACACCCGACGTCTCCGCCGGCAGCCTCATTCGCGAGTGGCGCACGCGCCGGCGCATGAGCCAGCTCGACCTCGCCATGGAAGCCGATATCTCGCAGCGGCATCTCTCCTTCGTCGAAAGCGGCCGCGCCCAGCCTTCGCGCGAGATGGTGCTGCATCTGGCCGAGCAGCTTGCCATTCCTCTACGCCAGCGCAACCAGCTTTTGCTCGCGGCCGGCTTCGCGCCGAGCTTCAGCGAAAGGCCGCTGACCGATACGACGCTGGCGCCGGCGATGGCTGCGGTCGAGACGGTGCTCAAGGGCCACGAGCCCTTCCCGGCGCTGGCGGTCGACCGGCACTGGAACCTCGTTTGCGCCAACGCGGCGATCGGCCCGTTCCTGGCCGACGTCTCGGAGCCGTGGCTGCTCAAGCCGCCGGTCAATGTGCTGAGGCTCAGCCTGCATCCCGGTGGCGTCGCGCCGCGCATCGTCAACCTCGCGGAATGGCGCGCGCATCTGCTCGAGCGCCTCAAGCACCAGAACGACGCCACCGGCGACTCCATGCTGATCGAGTTGGAGAAGGAATTGCGCGGCTATCCGTCCGGGCTGAGGAGCAGCCGGCCGGCGCCGGTCGAGCCAAGCGGCATCGTCCATCCGCTCAGGCTCGCGCATGGCGATCAGGTGCTGTCCTTCATCAGCACGATCACCGTCTTCGGTACGCCGCTCGACGTGACGCTGTCGGAGCTGGCGATCGAATCCTTCTTCCCCGCCGACGACCAGACGCGGACCGTGCTGGTGCGGCTGGCGAAGGAGCGGACGGCCGCTTCGTAGGCTACCCCTGCGGCGGCGCCGCCCTTCGGGTGCGCGTGCGCTCGAGGCCAAGTTGCCTTTCGCGCCAGATGATGAAGATGCCGGCGGCAACCACAATCACGCCGCCGATCAGGGTGTTGAGCGAGGTCACATCGCCGAACACAAGATAGCCGATGACGACGCCGAGAATCATCGAGCTATATTCGAAAGGCGCCACGACCGAAGCCTCGGCGTGGCGGTAGGCGGCCGTCATCAGGATCTGGCCGAGCCCGCCGCAGAAGCCTGCCATGACAAGCAGCGCGGCTTGCATCGGCGTCAGCATCTGCCAGCCGACAGGCAGGGTGAGCAGCGCCAGCACGCTCGCCGTCGAGGAAAACCACAGCACGATGGTCGCCGTCTTCTCGGTCTGCACGAGATTGCGCACCAGAAGCATGGCGACGGCCGAGATCGTCGCGGCGATCAGCGCCGCCATGACGCCAAGCACCTCCTGGTCGTCGAGCGCCTCGCCGGAATTCAACAGCGTCAGTTCCGGCCAGGAAACGATCAACACGCCGACGAGGCCGAAGGCGACCGCGCTCCAGCGATAGACGCGGATCGTCTCGCCCAGGAAGATCGAAGAGAACACCACGACCAGCAGCGGGTGGGCATAATTCAGCGTGATCGCTTCGGGAAGTGGCAACCTGGTCAGCGCGAAGAAGCCGAGCCCCATGGCGCCGACGCCGACGACGCCGCGCGCGATGTGGTTGAACGGCCGTTTCGTGGTGAATGCGGTGGCGAGCTGTCCCTTGAAGGCCAGAAAGGCGATGATCGGCAAGATGGCAAAGAAGGAGCGGAAGAAGACGATCTGTCCGGCGGGCACGGCGCCGGCCGCCTTGATACAGGTCTGCATGCCGACAAAGACCGCCACGGAGACAATCTTCAGCGCAATGCCGCGCAGCATATTGTGGCCGACGGCATGATCGACGGTCATCTTGCCTCGTGACGATGGTCGGAAAACGAAGCCCAGAAATAGACCTTGGCGCAGTTTTGTCGAGTGACCGTTTGGTGTAAAGAGCGCGGACTTTAGAATTCCCCCACCAGCAAAGCCTGCTGCCCACCCGAATTGATAGGAAAAACGACGGAATGCGCACAGATACCGGCCATGTCTTCAAGCTCGAAGACTACCGCCCCAGCGACTATCTCATTCCGCGGACCAGCCTCGATTTCCGTCTGTCTCCGGATGCCACCCGCGTCACTGCCGTGCTCACCGTCGAGCGACGCCAGGGGGTCGCCGCTTCCACGCCGCTGGTGCTCGACGGCGACGGGCTGAAGCTGCTCGGCGTTGCCATCGACGGGCAGGTTCTCCCGGAAGCCGACTATCAGGCTACGCCCGACCAGCTGATCATTCCGACGCCGCCGGCGGCACGGCGCTTCGAGCTTCGTCTCGAGACCGAGATCGCGCCGTCCAGCAACGAGTCGCTGATGGGCCTTTATCGCTCCAACAATGTCTATTGCACCCAATGCGAAGCGGAGGGGTTTCGCCGCATTACCTATTTCCTCGACCGTCCAGACGTCCTCTCGGTCTACACCGTGCGCATCGAGGCGCCGCACGCCCAGGCGCCGCTGCTGCTGTCCAACGGCAACCCCGTAGAAAGCGGGGCGCTCGCGGATGGCCGGCACTATGCCGTCTGGCACGACCCCTTCCCGAAACCTTCCTATCTCTTTGCGCTGGTGGCGGGCGCGCTCGGCAAGGTCGCTGGCAGCTTCACCACCCTTTCCGGCCGCAAGGTCGAGCTCGGCATCTATGTCGAGCCCGGCAAGGAGCGGCTCGCCGGCTACGCGATGGATGCGCTGAAGCGCTCGATGAAATGGGACGAGGAGGTCTTCGGCCGCGAATACGACCTCGACGTCTTCAACATCGTCGCCGTGTCAGACTTCAACATGGGCGCCATGGAGAACAAGGGCCTCAACATCTTCAACGACAAATATGTGCTGGCCGACGAGGAGACGGCGACCGATGCCGACTTCGCCAATATCGAGGCGATCATCGCGCATGAATATTTCCACAATTGGACAGGCAACAGAATCACTTGCCGCGACTGGTTCCAGCTCTGCCTGAAGGAAGGGCTGACTGTTTACCGCGACCACGAATTCTCGGCCGACCAGCGCTCGCGCGCGGTAAAGCGCATCGCCGAGGTGCGCACGCTGCGCGCGCATCAGTTCCCCGAGGACCAGGGGCCATTGGCGCATCCGGTCAGGCCGCGCCGCTACCGCGAGATCAACAACTTCTACACTGCAACAGTCTACGAGAAGGGCTCGGAAGTGGTGCGCATGATCCGCACCATCCTCGGCGCGGAGACCTTCCGCGCCGGCATGGACCTCTATTTCGAGCGGCATGACGGCGAAGCGGCGACGATCGAGGACTTCCTCAAAGTGTTCGAGGACGTTTCTGGCCGAGACCTCACGCAGTTCGCGCTCTGGTACCATCAGGCCGGTACGCCGAACCTGACGGTGAGTTCCTCCTACAATGCGGCGGCCAAGGCATTCACGCTGGAGATCGAACAGTCGGTGCCGCCGACGCCGTCGGAAAGCCGCAAGCGGCTGATGCATATTCCCCTGGCCTTCGGCCTGGTCGGCGCCGGCGGCAAGCCTGTCGCCTGGGCAACCGTCGATGGCGCCACCGTCGAGGACGGCATCATCCATGTCCGAAAGCGGCGGCACACGGTGCGCTTCTCGGGGGTTTCGGAGCGGCCTTCGGTGTCGCTCAACCGCGGCTTCTCGGCGCCGATCACGCTCTCGGTGCAGCAGAAGGCCGATGACCAGTTCTTCCTGGCCAGCCATGACAGCGATCCTTTCTCGCGCTGGCAGGCCTTCAACACGCTGCTCACCGACGCGCTCATAGCGGCGTTCCGCCAGCTGCTGGGCGGCAAAGAGTCGGCCTTCGACGCAAAGCTCGCCGAGCTTGCCGGAACGATTGCCCGCGACGAGACGCTGGGGCCGGCCTACCGGGCGCTGGCTCTGTCGCTGCCCGGCGAGGCCGATATTGCGCGCGACATCGGCCAGGGCATCGATCCCGACGCCATTTTCGTCGCCCGCGAGGCGCTGGCGCGGACGATTGCCATGGCGAATCGCGAGATCTTCTCGGCCCTTTACGCCAGCCTGGCCGACAACGGTCCGTTCACGCCCGACTCGGCAAGCGCTGGGCGCCGCGCGCTGCGCAACATCCTGCTCGATTACCTGTCGCTCCTGCCCGAAGGCGCGGCGCTTGCCGCGCGGCATTTCAACGCCGCCACCAACATGACCGACCGCGCCGCGGCGCTGACCGTGCTGGCACACCGTCATGCCGGCTCCGCGCAAGCGGAGGAGGCACTGTCGGCCTTCGAGATGAGATACAGCGGCGATGCGCTGGTGCTCGACAAATGGTTCCAGATCCAGGCCGGAGTGCCGGGACCGCTGACCGTCGAAAAGGTGC
Organism: Mesorhizobium sp. M1A.F.Ca.ET.072.01.1.1; assembly: GCF_004023325.1. Classification (NCBI taxonomy): domain Bacteria; kingdom Pseudomonadati; phylum Pseudomonadota; class Alphaproteobacteria; order Hyphomicrobiales; family Phyllobacteriaceae; genus Mesorhizobium; species Mesorhizobium sp. M1A.F.Ca.ET.072.01.1.1. The sequence continues at coordinate 20,915 of NZ_RZSF01000038.1, forward strand.
GCGCGCTGATGCAGCACCCTGCCTTCTCGATCGCAAATCCGAACCGGGTGCGCTCGCTGATCGGCACCTTCTCCAGCGCCAACCAGACCGGCTTCCATCTTTCCGGCGGCCAAGGCTACCGCTTCTTCGCCGAGACCGTGCTGGAGGTCGAGAAGCGCAACCCGCAAGTGGCAGCACGGCTGGCGACGGCGCTCAGGTCCTGGCGCTCGCTGGAACCGGTCCGGCAGAACAAGGCAAGGCAGGCACTGCTGCAGATCGCGAACGCCGAGAACCTGTCGGCCGACTTGCGCGACATCGTGGAGCGGACGCTGGTGTGATTAGCAATCTCCCCCCTCGTGGGGGAGATCAGCAGTTTCGACGAATTTCAATCAACTTTTAATCTTTTTTGGCCGCGCCTCTGGACAAGGCGAATCACCTTTGATTCCTTATTGACGATTCGGACGTGCGGCGTAGCCGGATCGTCAAGTATGCGGCAAATCGGGGAGTGCCATTTATGGCCAAGACGGACGCGTGGGGCGCGCCCGGAGGGAGAGCTTTTGCGCGTCGCGAGGCAAGGAGCGGCGGGCCTGCCGGCAATGCGCGTCTGATCGCCGAACCCGCCTACCAGCGGCTGCTGGCGGCGGAACCGCTGCTGCGCCGCTCCATCCCCGCACTGATCATCATCTTCCTGATCGTCATCGCCGCACTGCGCTTCCTGTCGCTGGTGAACGACCGCGACGAGGTCGAACGCGACGCCAAGTCGGTGCTGGCGTTAGCCGCCGGCCAGATGGCACAGGCGATTGCGGCCGACCCGAACGCAGCCGGCGTGAATGCGACGGACCTTCTGGAGAAGACCAGCCGCCAGGGCGCCATGGGCCGCAGCCACGTGCTGGCCATCACCGACGGCGCTTTCAAGATCCTCGCGGTATCGCCATTGTCGACCGGCTGGCAGGGACGCTCGCTGGACAGCCTCGTGCTCGGCGGCCAGCCGCTGTTCATGTTCGGCGACCGCGCCGGCGTTATGGATGTCAGCATCGGCGGCAAGGACTGGTTCGCCGCCGTCAGCCTCACCGGCGACCGCAACAACGCCGCGGCGGTGCTGGTGCCCAAGGAGGCGGTGTTCGACAGCTGGCGCAAGACGGTGTCGCTCAACGTCACGTTGTTCGTGCTGACGGCCGGCGTGCTGATCGTCATCCTTTACGCCTATTTCGGCCAGGCGGCGCGCGCCCAGGCGGCCGACCGCATCTATCTCGAAGCGCATCAGCGCATCGACATGGCGCTGGTGCGCGGCCGCTGCGGGTTGTGGGACTGGGACATGGTGCGCGGCAAGATGTACTGGTCGCGCTCGATGTACGACATGCTAGGCTACGAGCCTTGCGACACAATGCTGTCCTTCGGCGAGGTCGACGAGATCATCCATCCCGACGACGGCGACCTCTTCGAGCTCGCCAACCGCATCGTCGAGCGCGAGATCGACCATATCGACCAGGTGTTCCGCATGCGCCACGCCGACGGCCAATGGGTGTGGATGCGCGCCCGCGCCCAGGTGATCGACCCGGAAGCGCCCGAGATCCAGCTGATCGGCATCGCCGTCGACGTCACCGAGCAGCGGCATCTCGCGCTGCGCTCGGAAGCGGCGGACATGCGGCTGCGCACGGCGATCGAGAACATCAACGAATCCTTCGTGCTATGGGATGCCGCCGAACGGCTGATCATGTGCAACTCCAAATTCCAGCAGGACAACGGGCTCTCGGACCGCGACGTGATGCCGGGCGCAACCCGCGACATGCTGGAGGAGCGCATGCTCGCCTTCGCCTCGGAGCGCAGGCTGGCCAACGCCAACGGGCCGCATGGCGGTGTGACGCTGGAGCGCCAGCTCGCCGACGGACGCTGGCTGCAGGTCAACGAGCTCAGGACCAGAGACGGCGGCATCGTCTCGGTCGGCTCCGACATCACCCAGATCAAGCTGCATCAGGAAAAGCTGGTCGACAGCGAGCGCCGCCTGATGGCGACCATCCACGATCTTAGCCTCGCCCGCCGGGCCGAGGAGGAACGCGCCAAGGAGCTTGTCGAGCTCAATCGCAAATACATGAAGGAAACCGAGCGCGCCGAGGCCGCCAACCGGGCGAAGTCCGAATTCCTCGCCAATATGTCGCATGAACTGCGCACACCGCTCAACGCCATAATCGGCTTCTCCGAGCTGATGCAGCAAGGCCTGTTCGGACCGCTGGGTTCCGAGCGCTACGAGGAATATGCCAGCGACATCAACGGCAGCGGCAAATACCTGCTCGGCGTCATCAACGACATTCTAGACATGTCGAAGATCGAGGCCGGCCAGTTCTCGCTTGACCGCGAGGAAATCGACCTCTGCCCGCTGATCAGGGAAACGGTTCGCGTCATCTCGCTGCAGGCGGCGGAGAAGTCGATCACGGTAGAGACGCGCATCGCCGATGCGATGCGGCTCTACGCCGACCGCCGCGCGATCAAGCAGATCGCAATCAATCTGCTCTCCAACGCGGTGAAGTTCACCGGACAGGGCGGCAAGATCACGGTCAGGGCGCGCAGCGCCTCAGGCGCGCTGGTGCTCACCATCGAGGACAATGGCTGCGGCATCCCGAAGCAGGCGCTGAGCAAGCTCGGGCGGCCGTTCGAGCAGGTGCAGAACCAGTTCTCCAAGAACCACACCGGTTCCGGCCTGGGCCTCGCCATCTCGCGTTCGCTCGCCGAACTGCAGGGGGGCGCGCTGAAGATTCGCTCGACCGAAGGTATCGGCACCATCGTGTCGGTGCGCATCCCGCTGAAGAAGGCGCCGCCCATGGTCAAGGTGGCGGCTTAGCTGGCGCGCTGAAATTCGAAACGCCGGCGCCAAGGAATGACGCGTGGATTAACCTCGCGAGATCGACGCTCCCGCGCGAAGCAGAAGCTCGAAATCCTTCCGAACCTTTCGCGACGTCTCCTTGAGATGCGCTTCGAGCACGCCGAAATCCGGCAGGTCGGTGGCCGCCAGAAGCAGATCAGAAAGCCCCGGCGGAACATCGTCGCGCTGGAACTCGCCGGTAAGGCAGAGCCTGATCATCTGGGTCAGCGCGAGATAGAGCCTCCAGGCCTCGCAAAGCTCCTGCCGAACATCAGGCGCCGCGTAACCGGGGGCCAGCCGCGCCAGCACTTCCGCCGTCGCGGTTGCCCGCCTGCCAGCCTCGACCGCGCCGGTGATGACCGCGACCTGGGCGATGAATTCAAGGTCGATCAGGCCGCCGGGGATCAGTTTGATGTCCCAGAGATCGCGCGGCGGCTTTTCCGTGTCGATCAGCGCCCGCATCTCGGAGGCATCCGCCTTCACCTTGGCGCCGTCGCGCGGCTGGGCGAGAACCGCCGCAACCTCGTCCTCGACCTCGGCGCGAAGCGCTGCGTCACCGCCGATGGCGCGTGCTCGTGCCAGCGCCATATGCTCCCAGGTCCAGGCATCCTGCCGCTGATATTTCTTATAGGCGTCGACATGGGTGGCGACTGGCCCCTTGTTGCCGGAGGGGCGCAAGCGAAGGTCGAGCTCATACAGGACGCCTTCGGCCGTCGGCGCCGAGACGGCGGCGATCAGCCGCTGCGTCATGCGGGTGTAGTAGTGTGAGGGCGCCAGCGGCTTCTCGCCATCGGAGTCTTCCGCATCCGCATCGTGGTCATAAAGCAGGATCAGATCGACATCCGAGCCGGCAGTGAGCTCGCGGCTGCCCAGCTTGCCCATGCCAAGCAGCGCGACCCTGCCCCCGGCAATCCTGCCATGGCGCAACGCGAACTCGGCGATGACTGCGTTGAGCGCCGCTTCAATCGTGAGGTCGGCCAGGTCCGAGAAGGCGCGACCGGCGCGCCCGGGATCGATGGAGCCTGCAAGCAGCCGCACGCCGATCAGGAATTTCTGCTCGGAGGCGAAGATGCGCAGCCGGTCAAGCACATCCTCATAGGCTCGGTCTCCCTCGATGAAAGCCGCAAGCCGCGCGGAGAGATAGGCACGGTCGGGCAGTTCCGCGAGCAACGCCGGATCGAGCAGACCGTCGAACACATGCGGGCGGCGCGTGATGATGGCGGCGAGCCGCGGGGCGGCGCCCATGATCGTCGCCATCAGCTTGAGCAGTGCCGGATTGGACTGCAAAAGCGAGAAGAGCTGGATGCCAGCCGGCAGCCCCGCGAGAAACTCGTCGAAGCGGATCAGCCCCTCGTCGGCGCGGCGCGTCTGGCCGAAGGCTTTCAGCAGCGCCGGCGTTAGTTCCGTCAGCCGCTCGCGCGCTTCCGCCGACTGGGTGACGCGGTATCGGCCGAAATGCCAGCCGCGGATGACGCGGCAGATGTCGCTCGGCCGCTGAAAGCCCAGGCGATGCAAGGTCTGCAGCGTGTCGGGATCGTCGACATCACCGGTGAAGACCAGATTGCCGACGCCGGCCGACAGTTCGGGTGCCGTCTCGAACAGCGCCGCATAATGGCGTTCGACCTGCTGCAGCGAGGCGCGGAAAGCTTCCGCGAATTCCGCCTCGCCGGTGAAGCCGAGCATCAGCGCAATACGCTCCAGCTCCTCGTCCTCTTCCGGCAGGACATGCGTCTGCTCGTCGGCCACCATCTGGACGGCATGCTCGACACGGCGCAGGAACCAGTATTGCCGGGTGAGCGCATCGCGCGCATCGGCGGTGATCCAGCCGCGCACGGCGAGCGCGTCCAGCATCGGCACCGTTTCGCGGCCGCGCAGCTCCGGGAAGCGGCCGCCGGCAATCAGCTGCTGCGTCTGGACGAAGAACTCGATCTCGCGGATGCCGCCGCGGCCGAGCTTGACGTTGTGGCCTTTCACCGCGATCTCGCCGTGACCCTTGTGGGCATGGATCTGGCGCTTGATCGAATGGACGTCGGCGATCGCGGCGTAGTCCATGTATTTCCGCCAGACATAGGGCTGCAATTCCTTGAGGAAGGCCGAGCCCGCGGCAAGGTCTCCGGCCACTGGCCGCGCCTTGATCATGGCGGCGCGCTCCCAGTTCTGGCCGCGGGCCTCGTAGTAACGAAGCGCCGCCTCGACCGGGATCGCCAGCGGGGTCGAGCCGGGATCGGGGCGCAGCCTCAGATCGGTGCGGAAGACATAGCCATGCTCCGTGCGGTCCTGCAGGATGCGCACGAGACGGCGGGTGAGGCGCGAGAACAGCTCCGTCGCATCGAGCGGATCGACCACCGCCGGCGCCTCCGGATCGAAGAAGACGACGAGGTCTATGTCGGAGGAAAAATTCAGCTCATGCGCGCCGAGCTTGCCCATGCCGAGCACAATCCAGCCCGAGCCGCGCGCCGGGTCTTCCGGATGGGGCAGCTTGAGCTTGCCCTGCCCGTGCGCGTCGAGCAGCAGGAAATCGACGGCGGCGCGTGTGCAAGCATCCGCCAGGTCGCTCAGACGGCGCACCGTCAGCGCGGTTTCGGCCTCGCCGGACAGATCGGCCAGCGCGATCAGGAAATGCGCTTCGACCTTGAACTGCCTGAGTTCCATCATCAGGCTCGATTCCGAAACATTGTCGGCCCGCGCAGCGCGATCGACCGCCTCGCCGATCTCGTTGAGACGCGCTTCGATCGTCTGGTCGAACAGCGTGTCGAGAATGGCCGGCCGGCGGCGGGCCGTATCACGCAGGAACGGCGACAGGTCGAAGATGGCGGCGAGCAATTCCTGCAGTGCTCCCTTGCCGGCGAGGAACGCGGCCAGACGCGGAAGGCCGTCTTGCTCGGCCGCGTCGGCGATCTCGGACAATTCCCGCCGGGCATGGTCGCCGCCGAGCGGGCGAAGCGCCAGCGTCGGTTGGAGTTGCCATTCCGTGTCGATCTTCTTTTTTGCCATCCTGGCCGCCATCAATGCGTCTCCCGGGCCGGGAAACTCATGACTACGGACAATCCGGGATTGGCGGGCAGAAGATCAAGCCTGCCGTTATGGAAAGTCATGATCGCCTTGGCGAGGCTAAGGCCCAGACCCGAGCCGGGCTGCGAACGGCTCTTCTCCAGCCGCACGAAACGCTCGGTGACCCTGGCGCGGTCGGCATCGTCGGGAATGCCAAGGCCATTGTCGGAAACGGCGAGCTTGACCTCGCCGCCGATGCGCTCCAGCGTGACGCGCACTTTCGGGCTCTCGGCGGCGCCGGTCGAGTATTTGATGGCGTTGTCGACGATGTTCGACAGTGCCTGGCCGATCAGCTCGCGATTGCCGTTGATGGTCACCGCTTCCGGCACCGCGGTTTCCAGCATGACGCCCGCCTCTTCCGCCACCGGCTCGTAGAGCTCGACGACATCGCTCACCGTGGCGGCGAGGTCGACCGGGCCGGTTGTCTCGGAGGAATAGCCGGCCTCCAGCCGCGAGATCATCAGGATGGCGTTGAAGGTCTTGATGAGCTGGTCGGACTCGGCGATCGTTCCCTCCAGCGCCTGACGGTAGTCCGTCGTCTTGCGCTTGCCGGCAAGGGTGGCTTCGGCGCGGTTGCGCAGCCTGGTCAGTGGCGTCTTCAGGTCGTGAGCGATGTTGTCGGAGACCTGCTTCAGCCCCTCGTTCAGCATGGCGATACGGGCAAGCATCGTGTTGAGGTTTTCGGACAGGCGGTCGAATTCGTCACCGGCGCCGGTCACCGGCAGCCGTCCGCTAAGATCGCCGCCCATGATGCGGCGGCTTGCGTCGGAGACGCTGTCGATGCGTTTCAGCGCGGCGCGCCCGACGAAGAACCAGATCAAGAGGCCGCCGAGCCCCATCATGCCTAGCGCCAACATCAGCGCGCGGCGGATGACGGCGCGGAAGCGCTCGGGCTCGCCAAGATCGCGCCCGACCAGCAAGATCATCTGATTGGGCAGTCGCAGCACCAGCGCGATAGCGTTGTGGCCTTCCTCGCCTTCCGACCGAGCGCTGCTGTCGCCCGGGGACGGCGGGCTCTGATCGGTGCCGCCGCCACGCAATCGGTCGAGTTCGCCCTCACCGAAGCGATGGTACGAAAAGGGCTCCGTCGTCCAGCCCTCGGTTTCGATGATTCCCGGCTCCAGGCTCTGCACATTGCCGGTCAGGATCTGGCCGTTGGCGTCGGCGATCAGATAGAGGTTGGCGCCAGGCTGGCGCGAGCGGGCTTCAACCACGCGCACCAGCAACGGCAGGCCGCCATTTTTGTATGCGCGAGCCAAGCCGAGGATCTCGTCATTGATCGTGTCCTGGGTCTGCGCCGTCAGCATGCGCGCCGAGAGCGACGTCATGTAAAAGACGAGCAGCACGGCGCAGAGCGCGAAAAGCAGAAGGTAAAGCGCCGAGAGCCGGGCCGCCGTCGTCTTCATGATGGCCGGCAGGGAAAGAGCCATGTGCGCCTAGATCAGGATGACGATTGGCTGCACGGTAACCCCTTGTTGCAGCATCTTTTCCGAAACGTTCCCTGACTTTCGGTTTGGGATCATGCTCTAGCCGCCTTTCAGCATGTAGCCGGCGCCGCGGATGGTGTGCAGGATCGGTTTGTCGAAACCCTTTTCGATCTTGCCGCGCAGGCGCGAGACATGAACGTCGATGACGTTGGTCTGCGGATCGAAATGATAGTCCCAGACATTTTCCAGCAGCATGGTGCGCGTCACCACCTGGCCGGCGTGGCGCATCAGATATTCCAGCAGGCGGAACTCGCGCGGCTGCAGCGTGATCTCGCGGCCGGCGCGCTTGACCGAATGCGACAGACGGTCGAGCTCGAGATCGCCGACGCGGTAGACGGTCTCGGTTTCCCGGGCGCCGGCGCGACGGTTCAACACCTCGACGCGGGCAAGCAATTCGGAAAAAGCGTAGGGTTTGGTGAGATAATCGTCGCCGCCGGCGCGCAGCCCGGTGACGCGGTCGTCGACCTCGCCCAGCGCCGACAGGATCAGCACCGGCGTGGTGTTGCCGCGCGAGCGGAGCGCTGCGATCACCGACAGCCCGTCGCGGCGCGGCATCATGCGGTCGACCACCATCACGTCATAGTCGCCGGCGTCGGCAAGCGCGAAGCCGGTCTCGCCGTCCCCGGCGACATGGGCGGTGTGGCCCGCCTCGGCGAAGGCTTTCTGCAGGTAGTCCGCAGCCTCGCGGTCGTCTTCCATGACGAGAATCTTCATGGAGCCGTTATACGCGATTTCACTGGAAGGTTGAGGGGCAGCCATGACTCAGCGCCTTTGCGTTCGCCAGCCGCATGTCGTGATCCCAGACCGGTACCCAGTTGCGGGCACCGTGCTTGGCAAGCGGCAGCGGGTGATGGGAAACCCGCTGCCGCAGGAGCGAAACACGGTGACTGACTGACGTGCTCGGCCCCATGTTTTCCCGGCGGCGGCTCGGGGGTGTTGAAACCGCCGCAAGGAAAAGTCGCTGAGCAATTCCAGGAAAGGCGTGAAGCGGATTTCCGTCCGGAATTGCGTCAAACAGGGAGTTAGAGCGGTTCTGCGTTCTCGAGGAGCGATTGAACCGCTCTCTCAGATCAGCCCTTGCCGACCGGCAGCGCGACGAAGCGGTTGCTATCGTCGCGGGTGATCTGCATCAGCACGGCCTTGCGGCCCGACTTGGAGGCATCGGTCATGGCCTTGGAAACGTCGTCGGTAGTGTTCACCTCGTTCGAATTGATCGAGGTGATGACGTCGCCGGGCTGGATGCCGCGGTCGGCCGCATCGCTGTCCGGATCGACATCGGTGACCACCAGGCCCTTGCCGTTTTCCGACTTGGTGACGGTGAGGCCGAGATCGGCAAGCGTATCGGCCTTGGCGGGAGCCGCCTGCTTGTTGCCGTCTTCGTTCGAGGCCTGCTTGTCGCTCGAAGGCAGTGTGCCGAGGTCCACCTTGACCGTCTCGTTCTTGCCGTTGCGCCAGACAGTGACATCAACCGACTTGCCCGGCGCATAAGCGCCGATCATGCGGGCGAGTTCCTTCGGCGAGGCGACGTCCTTGCCGTCGACCTGGGTGATGACATCGCCGGCGACGATGCCTGCCTTCTTGCCGGGACCAGCGTCCTGCGCGCTCGAAACCAGCGCGCCCTTGTCCGACTTCAGGCCGAGCGACTCGGCGATGTCGGAGGTGACCGGCTGGATCTCGACGCCGAGCCAGCCGCGCTGGACGGAGCCGTTCTTCATCAGGTCTTCGACCACCTGCTTGGCGGTCGAGGCCGGAATGTCGAAGGCGATGCCGACACTGCCGCCCGACGGCGAGAAGATGGCGGTGTTGATGCCGATCACCTGGCCGTTGAGGTTGAAGGTCGGACCGCCCGAATTGCCGCGGTTGACCGAGGCGTCGATCTGGATGAAGTCGTCGTAGGGGCCGGCGCCGATGTCGCGGCCGCGGGCCGAAACGATGCCTGCGGTGACGGTGCCGCCGAGGCCGAACGGGTTACCGACCGCGACGACCCAATCGCCGATGCGGATCTTGGAGTCGTCGGCGAAGTCGACATAGGTGAACTTGCCGCCGCCATCGACCTTCAGCACGGCGAGGTCGGTGCGCGGATCGGTGCCGATCAGCTTGGCGTCGAGCTCCTTGCCGTCATTGGTGACGACGGTGAAGTCGGAGCCTTCCGAAACCACGTGATTGTTGGTGACGAGGTAGCCGTCCTCGGAAATGAAAAAGCCCGAACCTTGAGCCACGGGGCGCGGCTCGCCATTGCCGTGGTTGCGGTGATTGAAGCGGGGCATGCCGAACTGGCCGCCCTGATCGCCGAAGCCGCGGAACTCCTTGAAGAAGCGGCGCAGCTGCGGATTGTCGGGCAGGTTGTCGAAGCCGTTCTGATCGTCGGAGCCGTCATCGGCCGTCGGCTGGATCTTGGCCTTCACCTTGACGCTCACCACCGCCGGCGAGACGCGCTCGACGACGTCGGCGAAGCTCGGAACCTGCGGAGCCTCGACACGCACAGCATCGGCCAGCACGGGCGCAGTGCCGGTGGCAAGCGCGCCTGCGCCGACCGCACCAATGACGGCCAGGGACGCGACAGCCGCCATCAGGCGCTTGCGGGTGCTTGAATATGAATCGGGGGCAATATTCATGGGTCTCGTTTCCTCTTTCGAAGTGGATGCGCTCAGGAGAGCATCCTCGGAAAAGAGACTTAGTGAGGCGCACATTACGGCGCCATTTCCGATATATGAAAATTTCGTAATGTTGGCGCTTTAATCGCGCAGCAGCTTGTCCAGCGCCGCCTGTTCCTCGGCGCTGAGCGTGCTGCCCGGCGCGCGGCGTGAACGGGTGCTGAGCACGATGAAGATGCCGCCGGCCAGAAGCAAAAGCGCCGGGGTGCCCCACAAAAGCGCGTTGCGCAGGCTGAAGCGTGGCTTCAAGAGAACGAACTCGCCGTAGCGCGACACGATGTAATCCATCACCTGCTGGTCGGTATCGCCTGCGACGAGGCGCTGGCGCACGAGGATGCGCAGGTCGCGGGCCAGATCGGCGTCGGATTCGTCGATCGACTGGTTCTGGCAAACCATGCAGCGCAGGCCTTCGGAAAGCGCGCGTGCGCGAGCCTCCAGCGCCGGATCGGGCAGCACCTCATCGGGCTTCACCGCCTGTGCCGCGCCAGCGAAGACCAACGCCAGCAGGAGGATCAGCGGGGCGAGCGAAAACTTCGCTTTCATGTCGGGCTCGCGGGCAAGGCAGCGGCGGCCGGCTTGCGGCGCCTCGCCGGGGCGCCAACGCGCAGGCGCCGGTCGAGCAGCGACATGGCGGCGCCCGCCATCATCACCAGTCCGCCGCCCCAGATCAGCGTCACCAACGGTTTCCACCACAGGCGCACGACGACCGAGCCGTCCTTGCCCTCATCGCCGAGCGACAGATAGAGCTGGCTCAAACCCAGCGTCCTGATGCCGGACTCGGTCGTTACCGTCTGCCGCACCGGATAGAAGCGTTTAGCCGAGGTGATCTCGCCATCGGCGTTGCCATCGGCGCCAATCAGCAGGAAGCGGCCGCGCTCCTCAGTGAAGTTTGGGCCTTTCTGAGGAAACAGTCCTTCGAAGCGCAGCGTGTGGCCGGAAAGTTCCACCGTCTCGCCGGCGCGCATGGTAAGAATCTTCTCGGTGCCGAACGAAAGCGTGCCGACGATGCCGAGCAAGGTGAGCCCGAGGCCGAGATGGGCAAGCGCGGTGCCGAAGACCGAGCGCGGCAGGCCGGCAAAGCGTCTCAGCATGACGGCCGGCGCCACCGAGCCGATGCCCGACTTGACGGCAAGGTCGGTCAGCGCGCCGGCAACAAGCCAGACGGCGAGGCCGACGCCAAGCGCAGCGAAGACCGAGGCGCCATCGACGAACAGGCCGGTGACCAGCATCGCGGCGATCGCCAGCCCGAAGGCCGCCATCAGGCGCTGCGAGGCGGCAAGGACGTCGCCGCGCTTCCAGGCAAGCAGCGGACCGAACGGCACTATGGCGAGCAGCGGCAGCATCAGCGGGCCGAAGGTCAGGTCGAAGAAGGGCGCGCCGACCGAAATCTTGCCGCCGGTGATGGCCTCAAGCGCCAGCGGGTATAGCGTGCCGACGAGCACCGTCGCGGTCGCCGTGGTCAGGAACAGATTGTTGAGCACGAGCGCGCCTTCGCGCGAGATCGGCTGGAACAGGCCACCTGCGGTCAGGGTGGAAGCGCGCAGCGCAAACAGCGCCAACGAGCCGCCGATGAACAGCGTCAGGATGCAGAGGATAAAGACGCCACGCGCCGGATCGGTGGCGAAGGCATGCACGGAAGTCAGCACGCCAGAGCGGACAAGAAAGGTGCCGAGCAGCGACAGCGAGAAGGTGAGAATGGCAAGCAGCAGCGTCCAGATCTTCAGCGCCGAGCGCTTTTCCATGACGATTGCCGAATGGAGGAGCGCCGTGCCGGCCAGCCAGGGCATGAAGGAGGCGTTCTCGACCGGGTCCCAGAACCAGAAGCCGCCCCAGCCAAGCTCGTAATAGGCCCAGTAGGAGCCCATGGCGATGCCGCCGGTCAAAAACATCCAGGCGACCAGCGTCCAGGGCCGCACCCAGCGCGCCCAGGAGGCGTCGATGCGGCCTTCGATCAGGGCTGCGACCGAGAAGGAGAAGCAGATCGAGAAACCGACGTAGCCGAGATAGAGCAGCGGCGGATGGATGGCGAGACCGAGGTCCTGCAGGATCGGGTTGAGATCGCGGCCCTCGATCGGCGCCGGGTTCAGCCGGATGAAGGGATTGGACGTCGCCAGGATAAACAGGAAGAAGGCGGCGCCGATCATGCCCTGCACGGCCAGAACATTGGCTTTGAGCGTCGCCGGCAAGTTGGAACCGAAGACAGCGACGAGCGCGCCGAAGAAGGTCAGGATCAGCACCCAGAGCAGCATCGAGCCTTCGTGGTTTCCCCAGGTGCCGGTGATCTTGTAGATCATCGGCTGCAGCGAATGGGAGTTTTCCCAAACGCTCGCCACCGAGAAATCGGAGCCGGCATAGGCGGTGGCAAGAGCGGTGAAGGAC
>NZ_RZSF01000390.1:0-5510 GCF_004023325.1 Mesorhizobium sp. M1A.F.Ca.ET.072.01.1.1
ATACCAAGAGTCATGGAGTTTGACCGACATGCGCCCACTCCCGCATTCCGATTGATTTGATGGTTTGGGGCGCAGCGAGGAGCTTCTGCCAAGCATCGCAAGCGGCGTCGATGATGGCGTCGTAGTCGTCGAAGACGCGGTTCGAGAGCCAATTCTGCCGCAGATATTGCCAGACGTTTTCGACCGGGTTCAGTTCCGGGGAGCGCGAGGGCAGGAAGATCGCCGTCATGTTTTTCGGCATCCTGAGATTGGCGGTAGTGTGCCATCCGGCCCGATCCATGACGAGCACGGCGTGCGCGCCCTTTTCAACATGGCGGCTGATCTCGTCGATATGGCGTTGCATGGCCTCGGTGTCGGCAAAGGGTAGGGCCAGAGCGGCACCGGCGCCGCGCGCCGGGCAAATCGCGCCAAACAGATATGCGCTCTTGTAGCGCTGATCGGCCGGCTGGCGGGGCCGGGTGCCCCGCCTTGCCCATTGCCGCACGATGCCGTTCTTCTGGCCGATGCGGGCTTCATCCTGGAACCAAAGCTCCACCTTCGTGCGCGGGGGCAGGTCGCAAAGATGCGCCTTCAGCGTGCGTGGCCAGTTTTTTTGAACTCCTCGACAATATGGGCGTCCTGGCCCGGATGATGCGGGCGCGCGCTGATGTGCGAGAAGCCGAGCTTGTGCAGCAGTTTCCCGACATAGCGCGCGTCGTAGTCCACGCCGAAGCGCTCCTTGATGACGCGCTTCAGGTCGATGCGCCGCCAGCGCACGACGCCGTCAACGGCACGGTCCGGCCCCGTCTCCACCATCGCAGCCAATTCGCGCTGCTGGTCTGGCGACAGCCGCGACAGCGGACCAGGCGACCACTGATCGAGAAGACCGTCGGGGCCCACAGTATTGAACCGGTGCACCCAGTCGCGCAGCGTCTGCCGATCCATCCCGCCGATCCGCGCCGCATCGGTTCGGTTCATCCCGTCCAGAACCGCCGCGATCGATAACAGCCGGCTGCTCTGCCGCACATCCTTCGAAGCCCGCGCAAGGCGTCGAAGTTCGCTCGCCGAATAGTCATCCCGTAATTTCACCGCTGAACCCATCGCCGAATCTCCTTCGGCATCAGGGAATCACGGTCCACCTGCGACACAAAATCACGAAAGAGTCAGCGCCCGAGACCGTTGGTATTACATCGAGTGCCGAGCAGGGGCTTTAGTTGGTCGGCCTGTTTGTCGACAACTCACACAGAGACGCCCGCCGAAAGCCCGCCCAAGTGCGCTCACAACCGAGGCATGTTTGTGAGGCCTGCTAACCTCTGCGGACCGGACGACGCCAGCTTAGGGATCCATCTCACTTTTCCATCGCCTTCTCTGAGGTCGTCGCCCATCTGGTGTCGCGCAAGGTCGCCAAGGGGCTGAAGCCGGTCGAGGCCGCGCATCAGGCGCTGAAGCGGCTCTCGGGCGCCTTCGCGCTGGCGATCATGTTCAAGGGCGACGAAGACCTGATCGTCGGCGCCCGCAACGGCCGTTGCAGCCATAAGGGACAAAGCAGTTGTTGCGCGTTTACGGCCGGTATCGTGCAGGTGATTTTCCTCCTGGCAATCCGAGGGCCTTGCGATTTCTCGTTTTTGCTGCGCCTATCCCCAAGTCAGAATGTTAACTGGCTTGGGCAAACCAACACTGCAACTGAAACAAAGGAAAAATGCATGGCAACTGGCACGGTGAAGTGGTTCAACAGCACGAAAGGCTAAGGCTTTATTCAGCCCGATGCGGGTGGCCCAGACGTTTTTGTCCACATTTCCGCTGTGGAGCGTTCGGGGCTTTCGACTCTCGCTGACGGGCAAAAGGTTAATTACGAGATCGAGCAGGACCGCCGCACCGGGAAATCCTCAGCCGGCAATCTCAGCAAAGTAAAGTGAGCTGACGGCCTTTTGCGCATGCGGAGCAGCCGCCCGGCGGTGGCCCATACCGTCCCCCCGCAGACGAAATCGTACGGGAACATAAATCGAGCATGCCGTGCGCAAGTTGCTGCCTAGCGCGAATGCGACGAAAGGCGGGTTCTCCCCGCCTTTCAAGTCAGCGCGCCGGAACAACGCTCAGGCCGCGCCGTTCTTACGGGTCCCCTTTGCAGGGGCTGCCTGTTCGGTCTGATTAGGCTTTCTACCTAGGCCCATGGTCTTGGCTAAAGCCGAGCGCGTCGCGGCATAGCTCGGGGCGACCATCGGATAGTCTGCCGGCAGGCCCCACTTGGCGCGGTATTCTTCAGGCGTCAGACCATAATGGGTCGCGAGATGCCGCTTCAGCGACTTGAACTTTTTTCCGTCCTCCAGGCTGATGATGTAGTCGGGCGTGACCGATTTCTTGATGGGAACGGCAGGCTTCAGCTCCTCAGGCTTCACGACCGGGCCACCGATCGTGCCTTTTAAGGCGGCATGCACCTGGTCGATCAGGCCCGGAAGATCGCCCACGGGGACCGGATTGTTCGATACGTAAGCCGATACGACGTCGGCGGTAAGCTCGATGAGGGCATCACTATTGTTCTCGATTTCTTCTGTCACGGAATGCTCCTGATTTTGGCTTCTGCAAAATTCAGTTTGATTAATGAAACCAGCCACAGAACGCAATGAAAGTTGCGTTCTACCCCTCAATACGGTCTTCTCAAAGTAGCGCGCATACGCGTGATGAATAGACAGATCGCACCTCTCAAAACTTCCAGAAGAATGATCGATTGGGGTGCTAAGGCGCTTTGGCGATGGATGGGACGCAGCCCTCGAAAATTACTGAGCCTCGGCCTATAATGCCTGATCCTGCCACTCTCCACAGGCAAGTCCTGCAAAGGAGGAATCTCCAACTAAACGTAGACACAAGCGGAGAGGGACTCGCCCAATGAGCAGGGTGGCGCGCGCGCGGACGCGGCTTCGGTTTCGTTGGCGACGTTCGCTCCGCTTGAGAATCCGACCTTTCGTGTAATCTGGCTTGCCGCACAGGTGTCGAGCCTGGGCTGGCTGTTCCAGACCGTGGCGGTCAGCTGGCTGATGGCGACCATCTCGGCCTCGGACGTGATGGTCGCCCTGGTGCAGACCTCCACGACGCTGCCCGTATTCATTCTGTCGATCTTCGCCGGGGCCATCGCCGACAATTTCAGCCGCCGCCATGTCATGGCGATAGGCTGGTGCGTGATAGCGTTGTCATCGATCATGCTGACCGCTTTTGTGGGGCTGGGAATATACAATACAATCCATGGATGATCCTGGCATTCAGCTGTCTGGCCGGATGTGGAGCTGCCTTCACTGATCCGGCCTGGCATGCCTCGGTTGGCGATATCCTGCGAAAGCGCGAAGTTCCGGCCGCGGTCACGCTGATCTCGGTCGGCTACGATGCCATGCGGAGCATCGGTCACGGCGAATTCGTCTGTCTTCTGGGGCCATCCGGCTGCGGGAAATCAACCCTCCTCGGGCCTTGGTGGGACATATCAAGCCAGCTGCCGCATCGTTTCCATCGATGGGGAGCCCCTAAAAAATCCCCATCTGGAAACGCGGCATCGTTTTCCAGCACCACACGCTTTTTCCGTGGAAGAATGCTCGAGACAACGTCGCTTTTGGCCTAAAAATGCGCGGCGTCAAGCGCGGGCAGCGGCGTCTCGAGGCAGAGAAAATGCTCGCTCTCGTCGGTCTGAACGGCTTTGCAGGGCGCTATCCGGGTCAGCTGTCCGGCGGCATGCAGCAACGCGTCGAGATGGCGCGTGTTCTCGTCAACTCTCCTGCTGATGGACGAGCCCTTCGGGGCGCTCGACGCCCTGACGCGGCTGCGGATGCAGGAATTGCTGCGCGATATCTGGGAGCAATTCCGCAAAACAATTCTGTTTGTCACCCATGATATCGAAGCCCTGCTTCTCGCCGACAGGAGCATCGTCATGCAGGCGCCGCCCGGCCGGATCCGAGGGGAAATCACCGTACCTTTCGAGAGACCGCGTATGACCGAGATCATCGCCTCGAGCGAGTTCATGCGCCTGAAACAGCATTGCCTGCAACTTGTTCACAGCGAAAGGCGAGGGGATACTTTGCCCCGGCTTTCTCCCTTGGGTTTGTGAGTGAGTGTCGAGGGACTCTCGGCAGCCCCCATCCTTCAACGGTTCATGAACTCGGGAATTTATGGCCTTCGGCTTGCGACGGAACGAACAAGGGCAGTTGCTGGTGCGACTCTCCCTGTTCGGCGAAGGTGAGAGCCGCTTTGAGAGGTGCCGGCGGTCAGGCGCTGCGGCGAACTTCGGCGGCAGCATCGCTTCCGGTTCGCGACACGCCGAGGCGGGACAACACCTCGTCGCGAAGGCCAATGAAATTCGGATCGGAGCGGTCGCGGGAGACTGCGTCGGTGACGGGTAGGATCGTGGCGATCCGTCCGGGATGGGGATGCATGACGACGATCCGATCTCCAAGGTAGACTGCTTCATCGACGTCGTGCGTGACGAGCACGGCGGTCGTGCCCTCGTTCCGGACGATTCTTTGAAGTTCGTCCTGCAGGCGCAGCCGGGTCAGAGCGTCGAGGGCCCCGAAGGGCTCGTCGAGCAGCAGAAAGCGCGGCTTGGTGACAAGCGCCCGGGCGATCGCCACACGCTGCGCCATGCCGCCGGACAATTGGGCAGGATAGGCTTTGGCAAATTGCTCGAGGCCGACGAGATTCAGATGGTCGCGAACGAGTTGGCCCCGCTCAGCCGCGGCCAACCCGCTTTGGCGCAGCGCCGCCGCCACATTGGCCTCGACATTGAGCCAGGGCAAAAGCCTGTGCTCCTGAAAAACGATCGATCGATCGAGACCGGGCCGTTCCACCCTCTGTCCATCGACCCGGATCTCGCCGTCATAATCAGTGTCGAGGCCGAGGACCAGCCGCAGCAAAGTGGATTTGCCGCACCCCGACGATCCCACGATGCTGACGAACTCGCCCTCGCCGACTGCAAGATGGACATGCGACAGGGCCTGGACCTGTCGGCCGGCGACCCTGAACCTCTTGCTGACGTCAGCAATCTCCAAAGCGTGGCTTTGGCCACGTCCCCGTTCGGACGTGGCGACGGGGTCGCTCATGGCATCCTCCAGCGCAGAAGGCGATGCTCCAGGGCGCCGGCGACGACATTGAAGACCACGCCGACGCCACCGAGCAGCAGAATGCACAGCAGCAGTAGATCCATGTGGAACAGATGCTGGCCCTCGTTCATGCGCCCGCCGAGACCGGGTGCGATGTTGAGCAGAAGCTCGGCGCCCACCGTAGCGGTCCAGGCGTAAATCAGCGCCGAATGCAGGCCCGTGAAGATTTGCGGCAGCGCACCCGGGATGGCGATGATCCAGGCAAAGTCGAACCAGCCGAAGGTCAGGACGTCGGCAAGCTCGCGATAGCTCCGCGGAATGCCGGACACTCCCTGCCAGGTGTTGATCAGGGCCGGCTGAAACGCCGCGAGCGCGATGAAGACGACCTTGCCGGCCTCGCCGCCACCGAACCACATCGAGATGAGGGGAACCCAAGCGAACAGGGCGATCTGACGG
>NZ_RZSF01000391.1:0-5502 GCF_004023325.1 Mesorhizobium sp. M1A.F.Ca.ET.072.01.1.1
ACATGAAGGTGTGACCATGGACCCAGCCGCTCCGAAGCCCAAGGAGAACATGGGCGAGCCGCTGCCTCGCGTCGATGCGCGGCTGAAAGTCACCGGGCAAGCCCACTATCCGGCAGACTTGCCGACGGCAAACCTGGCCTATGGCGCGCTGGCCACCAGCAGCATCGCCAAGGGCAGGGTGACGAAGCTTCACCTGGACGATGCCCGTGCCGTGCCGGGCCTTCTCGACATCGTCACTTATGGCGACATGGACAAGGTCGAGAAGCCGAAATTCGGCAACGCCGGCGCGACCTCGATCGGACCGCTGCATGACAGGACGATTTTCCACGACGGCCAGATCATCGCCTTGGCCGTTGCCGAGACATTCGAGGCGGCGGAGGAGGCGGCCCAGTTGATCCGCGCCGATTACGAGGAAGAGAAGCCGTCCGCGAGTTTCGATAGTCCCGGCACCAAAACCATTCCCGCCGCCGGCAAGAGTCCGCTGTTCAAGGAGGATGTGAAAGCAGGCGAGTTCGACACCGCCTATGCAGCCGCCGCGGTCAGGATCGACGCTCGGTATTCAACGCCTACCCAGCACCACAACCCGATCGAGCTGTTCTCCACGACGGCATTTTGGCAGGGCGATCAGCTCATCGTCCACGAGCCGTCCCAGAACGTCACCGGCTGGAAGGCCGAACTTGCGAGAGAATTGAAAATCGATCCGGCCAATGTGCGCATCGTCAGTCCCTTCATCGGCGGCGCCTTCGGCTCAAAAGGACCGATGACGCCGCGCACCGCCATCGTCGCAGTAGCCGCAAAACGTCTCGGGCGTCCCGTGCGCTGCGTGACGAGCCGCATGCAGGCTTTCGGCACACAGACTTACCGGGCCGAAACCCGCCACCGCATCCGGATCGGCGCCGGCAAGGACGGCCGCATCACCGCTTTCGCGCACGAAGGATGGGAGGTGACATCGCGCCCTGATCCCTATGTTGTCGGCGGCACCTCGGCGACCGGCCGCATGTACGACTACGGCTCGGTGTTGACGCATGTGTCGCTGGTCCAGGCAGATCGCAACACGCCGGGCTACATGCGTTCGCCGCCCGAGACACCTTACGTCTACGCGCTGGAAAACGCGATGGACGAGATGGCGGTGGCGCTTGGCATGGACCCGGTCGAGTTCCGCCGCATCAATGAGCCGAAGGCGGAACCGATCGGCAAGAAGCCCTTCTCCAGCCGCTCGCTGATCCAATGCTATGAACAGGCGGCCAATGCCTTCGGCTGGGCGAAGCGAGACCCCAAGGTCGGCGCGATGCGCGACGGCGACTGGCTGATCGGCATGGGCTGCGCCACCGCCATCTACCCCACCGCGGTGGCACCATGCGCGGCGCGCGTGCGCCTGACGTCGGATGGCGATGTGCGGGTGCAATGCGGCTCGCATGAGATCGGCACCGGCGTCCGGACAGTGGCCGCCCAGATGGCCTCGGAACGTCTTGGCGTTCCGATCGACAAGGTGACCGTCGAAATGGGCGACAGCAGCCTGCCTCCGGCCCCGGTCTCAGGTGGTTCGATTTCCACCGCAAGCGTCTGCTCGGCGGTTCTGAAGGCTTGCGATGCCATCCGGGCGAAGCTCTCCGCCGGAGCCACGGCCGAAGGCGGCCCGCTTGCCGGCTCACATAACGAGGAACTGGACCTTGACGGCGGCAAGATTGCGGCCAGGGGCGGAGCGTCCGCGAAGATCGAGGACGTCTTCAAGGCGATGCAAATTGGCGCGATCGAGGAATATGCCGAGTTTGCCCCGAAAGGCGCGACGCCTGAGGCAGTGAAGAAACTCTATGCCGGTCAGTCGGAATTCCATGGCGGCGATCAGGACGAGGACTCGGTGAAATACGCCTTCGGCGCGGAGTTCGTCGAAGTTCGCATCAACAGCTATACTCGGGAAATCCGTGTGCCGCGCATCGTCGGCGCTTTCGCGGCCGGCCGCATCATGAACACGCGCACCGCGCGCAGCCAGCTGATGGGCGGCGTGATCTGGGGCATTGGCCAGGCGCTGCATGAAGCGACCGAGGTCGACAGGCGCTATGCCCGCTACGTCAACCGCGACCTGCAGGATTACCTCGTGCCGGTCAACGCCGACATCAGGGACCTGCAGGTGATCTTGGTCCCGGAGGTAGACCACGCCGTCAATCCGGCCGGCGTCAAAGGCTTGGGCGAACTCGGCAATGTCGGCACCGCCGCCGCCGTTGCCAGCGCGGTCTACCACGCGACGGGCAAGCGCATCCGCGATCTGCCGATCAGGATCGACCAGCTTATCGCTTGACGATGCGGCGAGCGGCAGCGCGCCGCGATCTGCTCATCAATCCGCTGATTGCCGAGCCGCCGGTGCAATGCGAGCACCCCCACCCGCATTGCACCGGCGGATAGCTTCCGTTCACAACCCGTCGAATTTTCCCTGCCCGCTTGCCAGCGAGCGCCCCGCTTCGGTTTCGGCGAAGCAAAGGACAGAAAAAGACTTCTTTTTGCGATCCGGCCGGATGTTCTCTTGCCGACCCTACAACACGCGAACGCTCGCCTGGGAGGCGACGCATAACAAGAGCGGCTCGAAATGTCCGCCCTTCCGCCGTTCGATCGCGCATCTGCGCCGTTTTGGCGAGGTGCAAGGTTGCGGGCGCCGGGTCCGGCAGCTATGTCGGGCCGGACATTCCCGGCGAGAAGGCAGAACCGATGAACGTCCTTTCCACGTCCAAATCGCACGGCGGCATCCAGGGCGTCTATTCGCACGCGTCGGAAGTCTGTGCTTGCGACATGACCTTTGCCGTCTTCGTGCCACCCCAGGCGAAGGACGGGCCTTTGCCGGTTTTGTGGTATCTCTCGGGGCTCACCTGCACCCATGCCAATGTCATGGACAAGGGCGAATACCGGCGCCTGGCGGCCGAGCTTGGACTCGTCGTCGTCTGCCCCGACACCAGCCCGCGCGGTCCGGACGTTCCCGATGAGAAGGACAATTGGCAGTTCGGCTGCGGCGCCGGCTTCTACGTCGATGCCACGCAAGCGCCCTACGCGAAGAACTATCGCATGTACTCCTACGTCACTGAGGAATTGCCGGCGCTCGTCGCCGCCAATTTCCCGGTCGACATTTCGCGCCAGTCGATCTTCGGCCATTCGATGGGCGGGCACGGCGCGCTGACCATCGCGCTAAAGAACCCTGAGCGCTTCCGGAGCTGCTCGGCCTTCGCGCCGATCGTGCAGCCGACGACGGCGGGCTGGTCGCGGCCGGCACTGGAAAAATACCTGGGATCAGACGAAAAGAGCTGGCGCGCCCATGACGCCACGCTGCTCATCGAGGACGGCCATCGTTACGGCGAACTGCTCGTCGACCAGGGCAGCGCCGACGGCTTCCTCCAGGATGGTCTTCGTTCCTGGCTGCTCGAAGAGGCGTGCAAAAAGGCCGACATCGCGCTGACGATGCGCATGCAGGAAGGCTACGATCATTCCTACAATTTCATCTCGACCTTCATGGACGACCATTTGAAGTGGCATGCGGCGCGGCTGGCATAGGCAGCGCAAACGCCCGGCAGCCCTGAACCGGAAGTTGGATGGCCGCGACGCAATCCGGCGATCCAACGCGTCTTGTCATTGCGGTGAATAGGTCTCTGGAGTAATTTAGTACTTGGTTGGATGAGACGCATGCCCGCTGTCGTTATGCATGCGGTCTGCTCTGGTCCCGGCAGATTGTGAACTCTTTAACAGACCTCGGCGCCGCAAGCTGCGTTCCTGTGGCCGACAGGTCATAGCAGTTAAGGATTTGCCATGCTGCGATGCTGCGCGTTCCTTGCAGCCCTGGTTCTCGTGAGCTTCACGGCCTTCGAAGCTCATGCGGAGCGCAGGGTCGCCTTTGTGATCGGCAATTCCGAATACCGCGACATCCCGGCTCTCAAGAACCCGGACAAGGATGCCGAGGATGTGTCGAACACATTCCGCCTGGCCGGCTTCGACGTGTTCGTCGCCAAGGATCTCACCAAGCTTCGGTTCGAGGAGCAGTTCCGCAACTATCTCGCCGCGGCGGACGGTGCCGATCTCGCCGTCGTCTACTATTCGGGCCACGGTTTTCAGATCGGCGGCGAGAATTTCCTCATCCCGGTCGATGCCTCGCTCAAGGCCGCGGCCGACATCGAGGTCCAGGCGATCAAGCTCGACGACGTGCTGGAACAGCTGCGGGCGAAATCGAAAATCCAGGTGATCATCCTCGATGCCTGCCGCAACAATCCGTTCCCGCGCAAGGACTATTGGTTGCGCGACCAGCTGATTGCCGCGGGCGGCACCGGACTTGCGCAGGTGAAGAGCTCGCTGAACACGCTGATTGCCTTCGCCACCGAGCCGGGAGCCGTTGCCTATGACGGGGCGAGCGATCTCAGTCCCTTCTCGTCCGCCTTCTCGCGCCGGGCGCTGGCGCCCAACCAGGAGATCCGCACGGTGATGGCGGCGGTTCGCCGCGACGTGGTCAAAGCCACGGATGGCAAGCAGGTTCCTTGGGAGAATTCGTCGCTGATCGACGAGGTGGTGCTGATGCGCCGCGCCAGTCGACCGGCACTGCCGCCGGTGCTGGAAAAGGTCGTGCCGTCGGGCGTCGGACCGGTGGCGCTTGACCTGCCGGAGCCGGTCGATGTCGACGGCGGCGCGGTCACCGTCAGCATCGAAAGGCCGCCGGCGCTTGGACGCCTGACGCTGGACGGCAAGCCTGTCGCTATCGGCCAGCCGATTGCGGGCAAAGATCTGCCGCGCCTTAAGATGGACGTGCCGAAAGGATCCGGCGCGCAGGAAGAGGTCGACATGCTGGCCTATGCCACGCATGACAATTGGGGCGGTCAATCCCAAGGTATCCTGGTGTTTCGGGTCAAGAACGGGAACGCCGCCGAAGGGCAGCAGCTCATAGCTTCGCTTGAGGCCGAGCAGGAGCAGCAGGTGCTGGAGCGCGGCATTCACATCACCGGCGCCGCCGAGGCGATCGAGAACCGTGACGTAAGCGTCCCGGTCGGTGTCGGCCCGGTGCCGCTGAAGCTCGTTTTCCCGACCAAGGATCCCGCCGTCAGCGTGAAGCTTGCAAGCTATCCGGCAACGGGAACGCTGTCGCTGCCGGACCGGACCTTGTCTCCGGATTCAAGCCTGATGGCCGATGAAGTCGACCACTTGCGCTACGAACCCCAGATCGGCGCCGTCAAGCCGCTGAGCGTCGGCTTCGAAATAAGGGCCGACAACACGCCGTCGAAGCCGGCGACGATGAAACTGTCGCCAAGCGTCGACGCCTGTGACAGGGAGGCCGGCGAGCCTCTCGACCTGCAGGGCGTCGTCCCCGGCCTGCTGCCGAACGAAATCAGCAGCAACGCCGTGGATGTCTGCCGGGCGGCGGTGAAAGCCTATCCCGACGTCGCCCGCTTCCGCTACCAGCTCGGGCGTGCGCTGCTTGTTGCCGGCAAGGTCGAGGAGGCCAAGAAGGCCATCCAGGAAGCTGCCGACAGGGGGCATGTC
>NZ_RZSF01000392.1:0-5413 GCF_004023325.1 Mesorhizobium sp. M1A.F.Ca.ET.072.01.1.1
GTGTGGATGTCCGGGTCGGAAAACCGATCGCCATAAATTTCGGCGGCGCGGGCGAACAGCCGCCGGGTGGCCGGACGCCGGCTGCGGTCCAAAAGCGGGCTGGTCTCGCCCATGGCGCGCAGGTCGGCGGCAAGCCCGAACAGCGAATCGTAGCGCACCGTGACCGTCTCCACGTCGGCGACCGGCAGCGCCAGGCCGGCCCGCTGCAGCAGCGCGCCGGCGTCGCGCACATCGGTGAACGGCAGGACGCGAGGGCTCGCGCCACCGTAAAGCTCGGTCTCGGCGGCAAGCAGGCTCTCGCGCAACTCGGAAAGCGTGCCGGCACCGGCCAAAGCGCCGAGGAACAGCCCGTCGGGCTTCAGCGCGCGGCGGATCTGCGCCAGCACGCCGGGGATGTCGTTCATCGCCTGCAGCGACAGCAGCGAGACGACAAGATCGAGGCTCTCCGCCTCGAACGGCACGGTCTCCACCGGGGCGACGATGCCGGCTTCTCCGGTAAGGAAGGCACCGTCTGTTTCCACGCGCACTGTGTCGGCCACCTTGCCGCTGCCGGCGAGCACCCTGGCCGCAGCCGATGTCTGGCAAAACAGCGCCGCCGCCTTGCCGAATTTGCGCTCGACGGCGCCCAGCCGGTCGGCAAGGTCCTCCGCTGCCCGCCGCATCAGGAAATCGGCTCCGTCGACCGGGTGCATCAGCGCCCGGCGCTTGTGCGCAAGCCAGAGCTCCGTGTCGATCAAAGGCTGCAATGGGTTATTCCTGTTGTCGGCGCATGCCGGACCGATGCTATGGTGGCGCGGGGTTTCGCTTCACGTGGCCGATCCGGTGCGCAAGATCAAGACCATTGCGATGAAGGACATGGCGCGGCAGGCTCTGGGCTGGCCGGCGCGCCTGTTGTTTCCGCCGGTCTGTGCCGGCTGCCGCCGCCACGTCTCGCAGCCTGGCGTGCTGTGCGGCGCCTGCTGGCCGAAGCTTCGGCTGCTGGAGAAGCCTTGGTGTCCGGTTATGGGCACGCCGTTCACGCATGACATGGACGACGGTTTTCTTTCCGCCGAAGCGATCGCCGATCCGCCGCCTTTCGAGCGGGCGCGGGCGGCGGTCGTCTATTCAGGGGTCGCGCGCCAGATGGTGCAAGGGCTGAAATACCAGGATCGCACCGATCTCGCGCCTTGGATGGCGCGCTGGATGATGCGCGCCGGCGCCGAACTGATCGCTGAAGCCGATGTCGTGGTCCCGGTGCCGCTGCATTGGCGACGCTTCTTCCGGCGGCAGTTCAACCAGTCGGCGGAGCTGGCACGGGCGGTTTCGAAGCTGAGCGGCCTGCCTTTCGCGCCGGCTGCGGTGAGGCGCGTAAAACTCACCCGCCAGCAGGTCGGGCTGGAGCGGCACGAACGCGAGGAGAATGTGCGCGCCGCCTTCCGCGTCCGGCCCGAGGCGGAAATCGAGATCGCCGGCCGAAGGGTGCTCGTCATCGACGACGTCTTCACCACCGGCGCCACGGTGCGGTCGGTGGCCAAGGCGCTGAAGAAAGGCGGCGCCGGAGCGGTCGACGTGCTGACCTTTGCCCGCGTCCTGCCGGGGGACTTCCGGGCCGATGAGTCTGCAACTATATAGGGCATAAGTTGTTGTTTTGGTGCATGTCGGTTTCGCATAACCGTTGGGCGATGGGCACAGGCAGGATTGCTGATCGATGGTTGATGTGACGATCTATACCCGGATGATGTGCGGCTATTGCACCGCCGCCAAGCGGTTGCTCGAGCGCAAGGGTGTAGCCTATACCGAGCATGACGCGTCGTTCTCGCCGGAATTGCGCCAGGAAATGATTTCGCGGGCGCATGGGCGCACCACTTTTCCGCAGATTTTCATCGGCGACACGCATGTCGGCGGCTGCGACGACCTCCATGAATTGGAGTCCGAGGGCCGGCTGGACGTGTTGCTTGCCAACGGGGTGAGGGTTTGATCATGGGTGTTTTCAAGGCGGCGGCGGTGCAGATGCGTTCGGGCACCAGCCCGGAGCGCAACGCGGCTGATATGGAAAGGCTGGTCCGCGAGGCTGCACAGCAGGGCGCCACCTACGTGCAGACGCCGGAAATGACCGGCGCGCTCATCCGCGACAAGCAGGCGGGTGCCGCCGCTTTCACCAGCCAAGACAAGGACGTCGTCGTTTCGACGGCGCGGAAACTTGCGCAGGAACTCAGCATTTTCCTGCATGTCGGCTCGACGGCCATCCTGCGCGCCGACGGCAAGCTCGCCAACCGGGCGTTCCTGTTCGCGCCCGATGGCGCCATGATCGCCAATTACGACAAGATCCACATGTTCGATGTCGACCTCGACAACGGCGAGAGCTGGCGCGAATCCGCCTCCTACGAGCCGGGAACAGAGGGCGTCGTCACCGAGATCAACGGCGTGAAGCTGGGCTTTGCCGTCTGCTACGATCTGCGCTTCCCGCAGCTATTCCGTGCCGAAGCGCTGGCGGGGGCTCAGGTGCTTTCGGTGCCTGCGGCCTTCACCCGCCAGACCGGCGAGGCGCACTGGCACGTGCTGCTCAGGGCACGCGCGATCGAGAACGGCGCCTATCTCATCGCGGCCGCGCAGGGCGGCCTGCACGAGGACGGCCGCGAGACTTACGGCCATTCGCTGATCGTCGATCCGTGGGGACGCATCATCGCCGAGGCCGCGCATGATGAGCCCGCAGTGATCGTCGCCGAGATCGACCCGGCGCAGTCTCTTGCGGCGCGTCGCAAGATTCCCAATCTCAAGAACGCGCGGGATTTCACCGTCAATGCCGGCGAGGCGCCGCGTCTCAGGGGTGCAGCCTCTTGATCCGTTTTTCGCTCATCTGTGAACACGAGCACGAATTCGAAGCCTGGTTCCGCAGCAATGACGACTTTGGCACGCAGAAGAAACGCGGTTTCGTCGATTGCCCGATCTGCGGCTCGCACAAGGTCGAGAAGGCGCTGATGGCGCCGGCCGTCTCCACCTCACGCAAGCAGGAGAAGATGGCGCTGGCCATGGGCGACGCGCAGAAACAGGCGCTGGCACAGCTCAAGGCGCTCGCCGACAAGGTGCGCGAGAATGCCGACTATGTCGGCGACAAGTTCGCCGAGGAAGCGCGCAAGATCCATTTCGGCGAGACCGATCCGCGCGGCATTTATGGCGAGGCCACGCCGGACGAGGCGAAAAGCCTCGCCGAGGACGGCGTCGAATTCATGCCGATCCCGAGCTTTCCGGAGGACCGGAACTAAGAGTTCCGATCAGCTTTTTCAGCAGTGTCGCGAGCATTTTCCGGTCCTCTGGCGCCAACCCGGCGAGGATTTCATGCTCATTCGCGACGTGGGCGGTAAGGGCCTCATCGATGAGTTCGAGGCCTTTCGAGGTGAGTTGCACCACAACGCCGCGGCGATCGCTGGGATGCGGCGCGCGCTGGATCAGGCCCGCCTTTTCCAGCCGGTCGAGCCGGGCGGTCATTGCTCCGGAGGTCACCATCGTCGCCTCGTAGAGTTCGGTCGGCGTCAGCGCGTGAGGCGCGCCGGAGCGGCGAAGCGTGGCCAACACGTCGAATTCGCCCTGCTGCAGGCCGAAACGGGCAAAGAGCGGCGCGAGCCGGTCGCGCGCGATCAGCGCGGACGCTTCGTTCAACCGCCCGATCACTCCCATCGGCGAGACGTCGAGGTCCGGCCGTTCCTTGCGCCATTGCTCCATCGCTCTTGCCGCACGGTCCATGTGCCTCACCGTAAAGTATCTTGACATTGAGAATCTTTACGCTATATTATCCCAAGTTGGAGCGGCCGCCAAGCTTGGCCCTGAAGCCACAGGATCACGCAGATGAAATTGCTCTGGGACTCCGCACTGGGTCTTCTGATCGTCACCGGCGGATTGCTTGGCATGACGCTCCCCTTCGGCAAGCTGGCAACGGCGGCCGGTGCCCCGGCAATGGTCTGGGCTTTCGTGATCTCGTTCGGCGCGGGCGGCGTGTTGCTGATATCGCTTCTGCTGCTCGGTCAGCGCATCCGGCTCACGGCGCACAAGTTGCGCTATTTCTTCATCACCGCAGCCATTTCCTACGC
This sequence comes from Mesorhizobium sp. M1A.F.Ca.ET.072.01.1.1, assembly GCF_004023325.1. Taxonomy (NCBI): domain Bacteria; kingdom Pseudomonadati; phylum Pseudomonadota; class Alphaproteobacteria; order Hyphomicrobiales; family Phyllobacteriaceae; genus Mesorhizobium; species Mesorhizobium sp. M1A.F.Ca.ET.072.01.1.1. Next base: position 4,065 of record NZ_RZSF01000392.1, read on the forward strand.
CTTTCCCAACTTGCTGATGTTCTCGGCCATCCCGCATCTCGGCGCGGGTTACACGGGCATCATGTTCACGCTGTCGCCGGTCATCACGCTGGTGTTCTCGATCCTGCTTGGGGTGCGGCGACCGAACCTGCTCGGCGTCATCGGCATTATCGTTGGTTTTATCGGCGCGGTGATGGTCGCGCTTACGCGTGGGGAGGCCGGCCAGCCGGCCGAATATTTCTGGGTGGCGGTCGGCCTTCTCATCCCCGTCAGCCTCGCCGCCGGCAACATCTACCGCACCATCGACTGGCCCGAGGACACCGGTCCGATCGAGCTCGCCGTCGGCAGCCATCTGGCGTCGGCAACCTTGCTTCTCATCGGCATCCTGACGCTGCTCGGCTGGCAGGCATTTGCTCCGCTCGGCGGCGTGCCGCTGGTGGTCGCCGCACAGGTGGCGTCGGCATCGGCGATGTTTGCCTTCTTCTTCCGGCTGCAGGCGGTCGGCGGGCCGGTCTATCTCAGCCAGATCGGCTATGTGGCGGCGGCGGTCGGGCTCTTTGCCGGCACGATCTTCCTCCGCGAGCATTATCAGCTGCTGACCTGGCTGGGCGCGGCCATCATCACCGCCGGCGTGCTCATCACTACCAAGGCGCAGAGCCAGCCAAACCCGAAGCTGCAAAGGCAGGCGGCGTAAACGCTTCGTTGGCCCTCAGACCGAGGCTTTTTCGGCCAGCACCATGTAGTTGACGTCCATGTCCCTGGATTTCTGCCAGCGGTCGGCCAACGGATGATAGATCACGCCGGTCCGGTCGACGATGGTCAGCCCCGCCGCGCCAAGCGCCTTTGCCAACTCCTCCGGCCGCACCAGCTTGCCGAACTGATGTGTGCCGCGCGGCAGCCAGCGCAGAACATATTCGGCGCCGATGATGGCAAGACCAAGCGCCTTCAGCGTGCGGTTGATGGTGGCGACGAACATGATGCCGCCGGGCCGGACCATCTCGCTGCATTTGGCGACGAAGAGATCGACATCGGCGACATGCTCGACCACCTCCATGTTGAGGATGACGTCGAATGTCTCGCCGGCGTCGGCCAGCGCCTCGGCCGTGGTGGCGCGATAGTCGACATTTACGCCGGCTTCGGCCGCGTGCAGCTTAGCGACCTCGATGTTGGTGGCCGAGGCGTCGGCACCGACCACTTCCGCGCCAAGCCGCGCCATCGGTTCGCATAAGAGCCCGCCGCCGCAGCCGATGTCGAGGAAGCGCAGTCCCTCGAATGGCCTTGCCGCGCGCGGATCGCGGCCGAAGCGCGCCGCCACCTGGTCGCGGATATAGGCAAGCCGCACAGGGTTGAACTTGTGCAGCGGCCGGAAC
>NZ_RZSF01000393.1:0-5408 GCF_004023325.1 Mesorhizobium sp. M1A.F.Ca.ET.072.01.1.1
CCTTGTAGGCGGCCAGAGCCTGCTCATAGCCAGGCAGCGGCCGGCCGTCGCTCGGCACGTGCAGCGTCTTGCCGTTCGGGAACAGGCTGACCAGTTCCTGACGGCTGATACCCGGCCAGTGGCGGACATTGCCGACATCCATGTGGACGAACGGAGAACCGGAATTCGGATAGTAGCCGACGCCGCCGCCCTGCATCTTGAGGCCGATGTTGCGCAGCTTCTTCAGCGGCACGCCGGGGATGTAGAAGTCCATCGCCTTGCCAAGCATGTGCTGGCTTTTCTCGGCGACACCGCGGCTGCGGCTGCGCAGCATCGAATTGGTAGATGGCGAGCGATAGCCGCAGACGACCTGGATGTAGTCGGTCGCTCCGCTCTGCCGGTAGGCCTCCCACACCAGATCGAGCAGCCGCGGATCCATCTTGGTCGGCTCGTTGCGGCGCCAGTCGCGCAGGATGATGTTAATCTTGCGCAGGCCTTCGGGAACGTAGCGACCGTTACGCTTGTAGACGATCTCGGCCTTTTCGTGTGTGTGCAGGTGATAGAGCTTCAGCGAACGGACTTCGGCTTTCGCGCCGGAGGCGGCTGCCGAAAGGAACCCTACGGCCAAAATCACAAACGTCAGCCACCGTGGCCAGACGCTCATGTGAAAATGCCGCCCGTTCGTGTGTCGTTCGACTTGGTTCAAATCAAAAGGCCTTGCAGGCTGCCGTTTGTCCCCGGATTTGCCCAAACGGATGCGTGGTTCTCACATCCGAATATCGATCCTAATGGTTAATCATCGCTTATTGGAGCCGAAATGCGGTAACACCGTGGCGATATCCCGTCAAAAATGATGCACCACGTTTCGTGGTAAATCGCTGGTTTAGATCGAGAATTCGGCTTTGGCCCAAACACAATCTGTTACCGATTGCGTTAAATGCGTGATCGCGAACACGCAATCGACTGAAAAAGCGCCTTCAGAAACGAAAAAGCGACGATTTAAGTCGGAATATAAACCGGTAGGCTGGGCTGGGCTTGCGTCTCAAGAGGCAAGTCGATCAAGCCGACCCGCTTCGGGGTCAATGCCATATTCCTTCAACTTGCGGTAGAGTGTAGAGCGCCCGATGCCGAGGCGGCGCGCCACCTCGCTCATCTGGCCATTATAGTGGTCGATCGCAAGCTTGATCATCTCGAACTCGACATCGGCCAGCGCCCGCACATTGCCGCGCTCGTCCAAGGCCCTCAGCGTGCCGAATCGCTGCTGCAGCCGCGCCCGCGCCTCGGCCTCGTGCGAGCCTGACGCCACTCCATTGGAGACGGCCTGATCGCCCGGCTGCGGCTCGTCCGCGACCGGTGCCACGGCAGTCGCAGGCTCGGCATCGAGCTTCACGGTGCCTTCGACCTGCGCGCGGATTTGCGGGAATTCCTCTTCGGTCAGCAACTCGCCTTCGGCGAGCACCGACGCCCTGAACACCGCATTTTCGAGCTGGCGGATGTTGCCCGGCCAATCGTAGGCCTGCAGCATCGCCAGCGCTTTGGCCGATATGCCGGTGAGACGATGACGCGGATCGGCCGGCGCCACCTTCTCCATGAAATGCCTGACCAGATGGGGGATGTCCTCGCGCCGGTCGCGCAGCGGCGGCACGAAGATCGGATAGACGTTCAGGCGATAAAATAGGTCCTCGCGGAATTTGCCGTCCTTGACCTGCTGCAAAAGATTCCGATGCGTCGCCGAGATCAGCCGGATGTCGACCTTGACGGTCGAACGGCCGCCGACCGGGTCGACCTCGCCCTCCTGCACGGCGCGCAGCAGCTTGACCTGGACGTCGAGCGGCAGGTCGCCGATCTCGTCCAGGAACAGCGTGCCCGAATGCGCCTCGACGAATTTGCCGGTGTGCTTGTCCGTGGCGCCGGTGAAGGAACCCTTCTCATGGCCGAACAGGATCGATTCCACCAGATTGTCGGGGATGGCGCCGCAATTGACGGTAACGAAGGGTTTCGAGCGGCGGTCGCCGCTGCCCTGGATGGCGCGCGCCACCAATTCCTTGCCCACGCCCGATTCACCTTCGATAAGGATCGGAATATTGGAGGCCGCCGCCTTTTGCCCGAGCCGGATCACCCGGTCCATCGCCGGGCTGCGGGTGATCAAGTCCTTGAAGGTGAGATGGCCGCCGCGACGCCGCGACGAGCGCTTCACCTCGTCCTCGACCGCTTCCACCTTCAAAGCATTGGAAATCGAGGTCTGCAGCCGGTCGGGCGAGGCCGGCTTGACGACGAAATCGAAAGCGCCGTGGCGCATGGCCGAGACAACGGTTTCGATGCCGCCCTGCGCGGTCTGCACGATGACCGGGAGATTGATGGCGCGCTCGCGCATCGCCTTCAGCACGCCGATGCCGTCGAGACCGGGCATGACCAGGTCGAGGATGACGACCGACACATCGCGCGCGTTCGGTCCGTCCAGCACATCGAGGCCCGCCTCGCCGCCGTCGGTGACGATGGCGCTGTGGCCGAATTTCGTCACCGCCGCCTCGAGCAGCCTGCGCTGCACGGGATCGTCATCGACTATGAGTACGGAACCTGTCATGACTCTTTGAATTATCCGCCCGATAAATCCCCATGGATCATCTTGGCACAGGGTTCTAAATAAGGTTTCAAAAAACCCGGTGAACGAATTCCTTAGGATTTGACCGGCTTCTCCTTTCCCGTTGATTCGAAGAAGGTATTCTCGATGCGCATGATGTTTGGTCAGCGGCTTGCGGCGACGGCGTCTGGCCAGTCCGCGGCGGAGCTCGGCGATCTGCCGGAGTGGAATCTCGCCGATCTCTATTCCGGCATGGAAGCGCCGGAGCTGAAGCGTGACATCGCCCGGGCGGCAAGCGACGCCATTGCCTTCGAGGTCCGTTGGAAGGGCACGTTGGCCGCCGAAGCCGAGCGTGGCGCCGCCGGCCGGCTCGGCGAGGCGCTGAGGGCCTACGAGGCGCTGGAGGAACTGATCGGCCGCATCGTCTCCTATGCCGGACTTGTCTATGCCGGCAACACCGCCGATCCGCAGCGCGCCAAGCTCTATGGCGACATCCAGGAGAAGATGACGGACGCCAGCGCGCATCTTTTGTTCTTCGCGCTGGAGCTCAACCTGATCGACGACTCGGTGATCGAAGCAGCACTCGTGGCCGACCCGGCCTTCGCCCACTATCGCCCGTGGGTGCTCGATCTCAGGAAGGACAAGCCGTACCAGCTCGAGGATCGGGTCGAGCAGTTGTTCCATGAGAAGTCGGTCACCGGACGCGGCGCCTGGAACCGCCTGTTCGACGAGACGATGACCGATCTGCGCTTCGACGTCGATGGCGAGGAGCTGACGCTGGAGCCGGCGCTGAACCGGCTGCAGGACGCGGATGGCGAAGTGCGCCGCCGCGCCTCCGAGGCGCTCGCCGCGACCTTCCGCAAGAACCTGCGCACCTTCACGCTCATCACCAACACGCTCGCCAAGGACAAGGAAATTTCCGACCGCTGGCGCGGCTTCGAGGACATCGCCGATTCACGCCATCTCGCCAACCGCGTCGAACGCGGCGTGGTCGATGCTTTGGCCGCGGCCGTGCGCGAAGCCTATCCGCGCCTGTCGCACCGCTACTATCAGATGAAGGCGCGCTGGCTCGGCATGGACGTCATGAACCACTGGGACCGCAACGCGCCGCTGCCCGAGACCCCGCAGTCGGTGATCCGGTGGGACGACGCCAGGGACACGGTGCTGTCAGCCTATCAGCGTTTCTCGCCGAAGATGGCGGAAATCGCGCGGACATTCTTCGATCGCAAATGGATCGATGCGCCGGTCAGGCCGGGCAAATCGCCCGGCGCCTTCGCCCACCCGACTGTGCCATCGGCGCATCCCTACGTGCTCCTCAACTACATGGGCAAGCCGCGCGATGTGATGACGCTGGCGCATGAGCTGGGTCACGGCGTTCACCAGGTGCTGGCCGCCGGCCAGGGCGCGCTGATGGCGTCCACCCCGCTGACGCTGGCCGAGACGGCCTCCGTCTTCGGAGAGATGCTGACCTTCCGCTCGCTGCTCGACCAGACCTCCGACAAGCGCGAGCGCAAGGCCATGCTCGCCCAGAAGGTCGAGGACATGATCAATACTGTCGTGCGCCAGATCGCCTTCTACGAGTTCGAGCGCAAGGTGCATGCCGAGCGCCGCAACGGCGAGCTGACCTCGGACAGGCTGGGCCAGTTCTGGCTTGAGGTGCAGGCTGAAAGCCTGGGGCCGGCGATCAAGTTGCGCGATGGCTACGAGGTCTTCTGGACTTATATCCCGCACTTCATCCACTCGCCCTTCTACGTCTACGCCTATGCCTTCGGCGACTGCCTGGTCAACTCGCTCTACGCCGTCTACCAGAACGCCGAGCGCGGCTTTCAGGAGAAGTATTTCGAGATGCTGCGCGCCGGCGGCACCAAGCATCATTCGGAACTGCTGGCGCCCTTCGGCCTCGACGCCACGGATCCGGCCTTCTGGCAGATCGGCCTGGGTGTGATCGGCGCGCTGATCGACGAGCTGGAGGCGCTCGACAAATGACGGGTGCTCGCCTGGCGGCATAGACCGGGAACAGTTTGGCCGGAACGCATACTTGTGCTGTTCTTCAATAACTCTGCCCGCACTTTTCAATTAGCTTTGCGCAGGCCGTGTGCTAGCGTCAGACCCCAAGCTCAACCGGACGCGACAGCAAGGCCGGAGGCGGCCCTAGCGTTGCTTCAGCGAGAGCGATAGCGGCCGTCGGGCCGCAGCCGGAGGAGGGCCAGCCGCCAGCGATTGGAGGGGCGGTTCCGCCCAGCGATTGACGATCCCTGCGGCAAGGCCGCCGTTTGCGGCCGCGGCCCGATCGGACTGGAGAGGAAAATGAGCACTTTCTTCTATATGCTCCTGGCGTTCGTTGTCGGTGTCCTGGTTGGCTGGTTCATCTGGGGCCGCCTGCGTGGCGAGCTCGACAGCCTGCGCGGCGAACTCGGTCGCGCGAAGAGCGAACGCGACCGGTTTAGCGCCGATACCTACCGCCTGAGCGGCGAGCTCGACGCATGCGGCCGCAGCCGCGCCGATCTCGAACGCAAGCTGCGCGAAGCGCCGACCTCTTCCGCCAAGGCGGGAACCGACAAAGCCTCCGCGCCTGCGCCGGCGGCGCTGATATCGACCCCGACCCCAGCCAGATCCTCATCTGCAAGACCGTCAGCGGCAAAATCGGCTTCGACCAAATCCGCCGCGGCCAAGCCGGCAGCGGCAAAGACGACCGGCGCGGCGCCAAAGAAGGCGCCGGCTCCGAAGAAAGCCGCCGCCCCGAAGGCGACCACCGGCAAGGCGGACAATCTGCGCCGCCTGATCGGCATCGGCCCGGTCAATGAAAAGCTGCTCAAGGCGCAGGGCGTCACGTCCTATGCCCAGATCG
>NZ_RZSF01000394.1:0-5287 GCF_004023325.1 Mesorhizobium sp. M1A.F.Ca.ET.072.01.1.1
GGCTGCCGAGGAAGCTCGTCGCAAGGCCGCGGAAGAGGAAGCCCGGCGCAAGGCAGCGGCCGAGGAAGAGGCTCGCAGCAAGGCGGAGGCGGCCGAGCGCGAAAAAGCGGTATGGGAACGCCTGCGGTCAAACCAGATGGTGACGAATGATGAAACGAGCTCGACAGCCAATGGCTCTGAAGCCGGACAGGCTGAGATCGCACCTGACGGCCAGATTGTTCCCGTGCCCGGCGCCGACAGCGATCCCAACAAGGCGTTTCTGGCACAGTCCGAGGCCAGTTCCACCGGCATCGCGAAGGCGCGGATTTTCCGGCGCACCGATGCCCTGATTCCAGAAGGCACGGTGATCCGCGGTTATCTGGAAACTGCGATCAACACGGATCTTCCGGTCGCCGTGCGCGCAGTCGTGCGCGAAGATGTCTTTTCCCTCGACGGCAGGCGGGTCCTCATCCCGAAGGGCTCGCGCCTGACGGGCGAATATCGCTCCGGGCTGGCTCGCGGCCAGAAACGGGTTTTCATCGTCTGGAACCGGGTCATCCGCTCGGATGGCATTTCCGTCGACATCAAGTCGCCCGGGGCGGACGCGCTTGGTCGTGGCGGCATGGCGGGTCGCGTCGACACGCACTGGCTCGAACGCTATGGCAACGCCATCATGTTGTCGGTGGTGGGCGGCGTCTCCGAATATTTGTCGTCGCTCGCCGACAGCGGCCAAGGCGCGCAACAGCGGCAGGTGACCACAATCGACCCGGTGACGGGGGAAACCACAACCGTGACGTATGGCGGTAACGGATCGCAGCGCGACGCGCGCAGCATCGCGTTCGACAAGTCATCGACTGCCCTGCAGCAGCTCGCGCAGGAGGCGTTCCGCGACACGCAGAACATCGCCCCGACGGTCTATGTCGATCAGGGCACGTCAGTCGTGGTTTTGGTCCGCCGCGATCTGGACTTCTCCGATCTGTACGCCGATCCGGTGCAACAGGAACTGGCACGCCTAAGGGCTGGAGGCAGGCCGAAGCAGGCGATCGATCCGACGCCGCTCTTTTCGACGCCGAAGGATCATTATTATCCTGGCTATGGGAACCCGGTGAAATGAACGCCGTGCATCCCCTCCCGGACCCATGGGCGAGAGCGCCGGTGCTGCGTGCTCATCTGGAACCGATCTGGCCGTATTTGCAGGAAGAAGCGGTTTCCGAAATCGCGATCAACCGGCCAGGCGAACTTTTCATAGAACGGCTTGGCGCGAAGGAAATGGAGCACGTTGTCAGGCGCGAAGTCACGCCCGGCTGGATCCGCAACATCGCAACCGGCGTGGCCTCGGCGACAAATCAGGTCATCAACGAAGAGAGGCCGGTGCTGTCGGGCGCTCTCCCCTCCGGTGAGCGCATCCAGTGCATCCTCCCGCCTGCTGCCCCCGATGGCGGCGCTATCTCTATCCGCAGGCAAGTCATCATGGATATGACCCTCGATGACTATCAGAACATCGGCGCTTTCGAGAACACCGCAATGGGTAGCGGTCTTGCGTGGTCGCCGCAGGAGACGCGGCTGGTGGAGATGTTGCACGACACCTCGCCCATGGAGTTCTTGCAGTATGCAGTGCGCAACCGCATCTCGATCGTTGTTTCGGGCGGCACGTCGACCGGCAAGACGACATTTTTGAATGCCCTCTTGAAGGAAATCCCCGGCCACGAGCGCCTCATCACGATCGAGGACACGCGCGAACTGAAGCCGCCGGTGGCCAACAATGTCGCCCTGATTGCCTCGAAGGGCGATCAGGGTCTTGCGAAAGTCTCTGCGCAACAGCTGCTCGAGGCTGCCCTGCGCATGCGGCCAGACCGCCTGCTGCTCGGCGAACTGCGCGGCGCGGAAACCTTTGCGTTCCTCCAGGCCATCAACACCGGTCATCCAGGTTCGCTCACGACCGTTCACGCCAATTCCGCACGGTCCGCGTACGAGCGGCTCGCGCTCATGGTCATTCAGGGCTCCTCGGGGCTCTCGCGAAGCGAGATCCTCGACTACCTGCGGGAGGTCGTCCCGGTCGTTGTCCAGATGGTGCGGACCGAACGCGGTCGACGCGGCATCAGCGAGATAAAGTTCACCAAGGCGGAGACAATCTAGCGGGGACCCGATGCAGAAAATCGCAACGGCAATCTTCATGGTGCTCATGGGAATGGCTTTGGGCGCCCTGCTTTTCACGATCGCCTATGCAGCGACGGATTGGTACACGACTGGCTCCCATGTTCTCTTTGATCAGTTGAACGCCAATCCAGTGCCGGTCATGCATTTGGCCTGGGCGGACGTGGCGGCGAGGGATTTCGGGCGGGTGCAATACGCCCTTGCCGCCGGTTTTGTCGGTTTCTTGTCGCCCCTGCTCGGCGTCTTCTTGATGCGGCCGAAGACGCGCAACGATTCTCGCTTCATGACCATGCGGGATATATCCAAAGCAAGGTTGACCAAGGCCGGTGGTGTCTTCATCGGCCGGGCAGGTGGTAAGCTGGCCGAGATTTTCAGGCCGCATCGCGATCGGCGCACCGGCAAAATCAGCCTCACTCGCCTGAAACTGCTCGGAGGCAGAAAACTATGGGTGGATGGCGACGACGTTGGCGGCTTTGTCATCGGACCGCCGCGCTCCGGCAAAGGTGCTTCGATCATCATCCCGAATGCGCTGGTCTGGCCGCATTCGCTGGTCGTCCTCGATCTTCGTGGTGAAACCTACGCCGCGACTGCTGGCTACCGGTCGACCGTGAGCCAGGTTGTGCGCTTTGCGCCTGCCGACCCGGACGGCAAAACGGCCTTCTACAACCCGATGGATTTCATCTCGTTGGATTCGGCGCAACGCGACATCGATCTGCGCAACATCGCCGCGGCGCTTTTCCCGCGGCCGCCCTCAAACGCAGACCCTTATTGGGTTAACGACGCCCGGCTTCTGTTCACCGGCATCGCTTCCTATGTCATGGAATCGCCATCGGTTCCGAACGAGAAAAAGACCTTCGCAACCATTCTGGAGATCATGAACGGCGCGGAGCAGCCGCTCCTGGAATTCATCGGCTCGCTGCGGCAGGAGCGCCGGTGCGAATGCTCGCATTTCACGCTGCAAACCCTGTTGCCCTACTTCGATATGTCCGAGCGGCAGTTTTCGGGTATCTATGCTGGCGTGCGAACCGGCATGGCGCCGTTTCTCAACGAACGCCTCATGCGGGCCACCTCGCGCAGCACCTTCGACATTCGCAAGCTCAAGCGCGACCGCATCTCCCTTTATCTGGACGTGCGGCGCGAGCAGATCGCATCTCTCGGTCCCTTATTTAACGTTCTCATCACACAGATGATGAACTTCATGTCGGAAAGCTTGCGGCGTCCGGACGAGCATCAAGTGCTGGTCCTGTTGGATGAATTCCAGAACCTCGGCAAGCTTGAGAAGGTGACCGAAATGGCGAGCGTCCTGGGCGGCAACGGGGTGCCGATGTGGTTTTTTGTCCAATCGCTGAAGGCAGTGGATGAGATCTATCGCGAGGAAGGGCGCAAGACGCTCATCAACGCCGCGCGCGTCCAGATCTTTTTCGGCGCGCAGGACGCTGATGATCTACGCTATGTCTCCGAGCAACTGGGCGAGACGTCCGAAATGCAAAAGGATGTGACGCGTACCAAGGCAACTTTGTTCGACACCTATTACACGCGCTCGGTCCACAGTAAGGAAGTGCGTCGGCCACTGAGGCGACCAGACGAAATCCGCACTTTGGACAAAAACAAGGTGCTCATCCTGCCGCGCGGTCAATTGCCGATTCTCGGCACGCGAAACTTCTACTTCGCCGACGCCAAGCTCGCTCAACGAGCTTTCATGCCGCTGCCGGCATCCGTGGATGGTGCCCGCCCGAAAAGCCTTGCGGGTATCCATCCTCAATCGGCTATCTCGCCTCCGCTTCCTCCGATTTCGCCGACAGCACCAACATACCGCTCGGGCATGGCTGACCATCGCCTACGGCGCGGCGCCACCTTTGCCGCAAAAACTGGGCGAACGGCGTCGCCCCCACCGCGCCCGCGGACGATCACCAACGACCACCAGGGAGCGAAAGCCGACACAACGTTGCTGCGCCCTGCCACGGTAGATTTTTCCGCCTTGGCCGCCAGAGCGGCCACAACACGCATAGCGCCCGAAAAAGAGGCGGCGGTGGCAGCAATCCTCGACAAGGTGCGGTCGTTCCGCGTCCACGCAACCGACACCGAGGCGTTTGACCAAAATCTAAGCGTCGTCGCGGAGACCCTGCCTGACGTCGTCGATGGGTGAAGGGCTCTTAATTACACTGACGTACCGGAGGGTCGTGCCGCGCGACATGAGCGATGGGCGGCGGCCTGGCCGGAGATTTAAACCTGCGGGCCGTTCGTGTAATCGACGCGCAGCCCGACCCGGCGCGGCGGCTCTCGAGACCAGGCACAACCTCGAGCGAAGCGACGACCTCCTCGCTCAGCAACACGACTGGAAGCTTGCACGGGCGCGACAGTCCTCTCCAGAATCGATGGTCCTGCAGCAAACGCGCGACCGGCTCCGCCTGACCTAGAAACGATCCATGCGGCGAGTGTGAGCGATGCGGACGGAGGGTGGTGTCCTTCGCAAACATGTTTTACCGACACTCGCGGCGGCTTGGCTGTCGATGCTCGTCAAGGCGGGCTGATCGGATCGCGCCCGCAGCCTATTGTTTCTTCTCCAGCGCTGACCATCGAATGCGGTGGATCGCCCGCCTCCGCCTGGAACCGTTTGAGCGCGATCGTTTAACGATGGCTGTTGCCCCAAATGTGGGCCGGTCGGGCTTCAATGCCGGGGAAGTGGGAGGATTGCGCGTTTGCGGGGTGAGCTTGTCGGCCGCTCAATCGAAAGCGTCATTTGAGGCGCTTCCTCTCCCGCGTGCAACTCGAAGACACGCTCGTCCAGTTCCTTGTCGACTTCAGTGAGACGGTGGTTCAGGCGAAGGTAGTCCGTCCAGGTCGGCGTGCGGAATGTCTCTGTCCATTGCATAGGCTTCTGAAGGTTGCGCTGGAGCGTCCAGTTCCGGGCACCGACGCGGCTGTGGACATGCCTGCGCTGCCGCATCAGGACGAGGAAGGCCTCGACGTTCTTCTCGGCTATGAGATATTCGACCTTGACCACGATCGGGCCGCTTCTCGGTTTCAAATTGAGAGCGACAGCGGGAGCGTCGAATGCCTCCAAAGGATCGGGTTCGGAATCGTGGCGTTCGCGCAGGGGAAACAAAACGCCGGCTACAGCGACGAGCAACAGCGCACCGGCAGAACCCTCAAG
>NZ_RZSF01000395.1:0-5254 GCF_004023325.1 Mesorhizobium sp. M1A.F.Ca.ET.072.01.1.1
GCTGCGGATGACGCTCTGGCGGCGTAGCTGCTGGCATGGGCGGAAGATGCGGCGCAACAATCGTCAGAGCCTCATCGAATTGGAGATCATGCTTGACCAGCAAATGCGCGGCCAATGCTTCGATGGCTGACCAGTGATCGAGTACTAGCCGGGCCGTGCGATCTTCGATCCGCCTCCAACGGGGGCGGCGCGGCATCAGGAACCGCAACTCACCATAGATTCGCTTGGCATCCGCGTAGTCGCTGCTCCCCTCATTCCCATCGGACGCATTCATCGCCATATCGCGCGGGTCCAGATAGCCTTCGAATGCGGATTCTGCAAAAGGACCTGCCAGACACGCAACTATCTCTTGGATCGCTTCATCGCGTTGGAAATGTCGATCCATATCGTTCTCGAAAATCGGCTTTAGCTCCGAGGTGAATCCTTGCGCTGAATAGAAAACCGTGCCTTCGACAAAACCACCGCACTCTCCGTCACCGGCGTCGGGGTAAATACTAACACTTGAGAAAGCAGGGAGTTCACGGTCGTCGTCGAACATCTGACGGTGCAAAACGATGGCGGCCACCGCGTGCCCGGCTTCGTGATGCGCCACAGACGGGAGAAGATATTGGGAGGCTACATTCATGCGGTGCGGCTCTCAGATCTAGTTTCCATCCAAGCCCTGATATCGGATTCAAGCCATGCGACTCGGCCGGGGGAGATGCGACGCCGCTTAGGGAACAGGCCTGCCTTCAGAGTCGCGCGGTCGCGCTCGAACTGCGTTCCACTGAAGTGCTTCAGGGTCTTTGCCGACTGGCCGGCGGCCCAGGCAAGTGCCCGCTCGCCTTCCACATCTTCAAGCCAAAGATAGAGATCGTCGTCGGGAGCATCCAGCGTTGGACGGACATCAAATGCGTTCATGTCCGGACAGCCTTCAGAAAGAAGGGATAGAGGCTTCCGTTTGATCGGGAACGCTTAGTGTTGGTAGCGGCGCCCACATGTTCGAAAAGCGTGATCATTGATGAGTTCTTCCAGTCGGTGCGGCATCGCAGTGCTTTTGCGCATAGGACCGCAATTGTCGTGCCAACTGGGAAAATCGTTTCGGAACAACGTGATCGCTCTGGCAGCGTTGTGTCAGATGTCCGACATCGTCGAGAATCCGACAACGAGTGCTCCTCCTAATCACCGGATCAACCTCCGGCGCCAGTCGGTGACACCGCATTCCTCTGTCTTTCCAGGAGACGGCGTGGACATCAATGCCGTTCCTCACCGAACCCGCCTCCTAGCCCTTCGCCCATACGTCACGGCCGCCCCCCGGTTTGGCTTCAACCTGAAGGATTACGGCGTCCTCTTCGCAGAGAAGATCGGGTTGTTCGTGGCGCGCGCAGCGGAGCCCAAGGAGCTTTTCTGGGTTGCGGATACTGGCATGTCGATATTACGACCGTGTGTCCTTCGACAAGCTTGGTGGCTTCTTCAACCAGAATCTCGCCGCGGAGATCGAATCGTTATCTGCGCCGCAAAGTGCGGCCGGTGAGCGGCGTGGCCCTGCGTTCCAGTTGGCCACGGTCCTCGCTGGGACGAGCAAGTAAATGGCTTGCGCAGCAACGGTGCGATCACACCTGGAGCACGGCGTCATCAGGAAAGCGCCATCCTTGTGCGCCCACGACACCCTGGTCGCCATCGGCCGCATCGCGGGGGGGCACTGTGGGCGATAACCATTCATTGATCTGGGCGATTGAGGGTTCTGCCGGGGCGCTATTGCTGCTCGGTAGGGCTGCGGGCTGGCGAGTCTACCAAGGCGAGCAACGACAGGCGAGACGGCAGACATTACGTGACGGAACTTGATATTGCAGTGCAGCAAGCGTAGAGCACCGCGCGCTTATCGGAGTGTCGTCCATGGCCCTTACCAATGCTGGTAACGAGGCAGAACCTGTCGAACAATCGAGCCATTCTGAGGTCGAGCAGCACAGCACCAAGGCGCTGATGTCGGGCGCACTAGGTGTCGTTTATGGCGATATAGGCACCAGCCCGATCTATGCATTTCGCGAGGCGTTGCATGCATCAGCGGGTGGCAACGTCGCCAGCCGTGGCGACATCCTCGGCGTACTCTCGCTGATCATCTGGTCCCTGACGATCACCGTGACGATCAAATACATCATGTTCGTGCTCCGCGCCGACAATCGAGGCGAGGGCGGAGTGCTGTCGCTTATGGCGCTGGCGCGCAACAGTTTCCCGACCTGCTCTGCGGTGATCCTCGGCATCGGCATCGGCATCGGCATCGTCGGCGCGGCGCTTTTTTTTGGCGACGCCGTCATTACGCCGGCAATCTCGGTACTGTCGGCGGTCGAAGGTATGAATGTCGTCACGCCGACGTTCCAGCCCTATGTGGTGCCGCTGACACTGGCCATCCTGGCGATCGTGTTTGCGGTACAGCGGTTTGGCACCGGCGGCGTAGGATTGGTGTTCGGACCCGTTACCGCGCTGTGGTTCCTGGCCATCGGCCTTTCCGGGCTCAACCACATCATGGACGACCCGGAAATCCTGCTGGCAATCAGCCCGCATTACATCGTGTCGTTCCTGGTCAACTCGCCTGACGTCGCCTTCGTTACGGTTGGTGCAGTCTTCCTCGCCGTCACCGGAGCCGAGGCGCTCTACGCCGACCTCGGCCATTTCGGCCGCAAGCCGATCGTGCTCGCCTGGCTGGCGATCGTGTTCCCTTGTCTGTTGCTCAATTATGTCGGGCAAGGCGCCTTCGTGCTGGCAAATGGCGGCGTTGTCGGTCATCCGTTCTTCGAGATGAACCAGGGCTGGACGCTTATTCCGATGGTCGTGCTTGCCACGGCGGCGACCGTGATCGCCTGCCAGGCGGTGATCTCCGGCGCCTTTTCGCTGACCAGGCAAGCGGTACAGCTCAACATGCTGCCGCGTTTCGTCATCCAGCACACGTCGGAAAAACAGTCGGGCCAGATCTATCTGCCGCGCATCAACCTGATGCTGGCGCTGGTGGTGATGCTGCTGGTGGTCGGCTTCGGCGAATCCAGCCGGCTGGCCTCGGCCTACGGTATTTCGGTGACCGGCAATATGCTGGTGACGAACATACTGCTTTTTGTTGTGATGACGCGCATCTGGAAATGGCCGCTCGGCGTCGCGATAGCCTTAATGGCGGTGTTCGTCTTCATCGATACCGGCTTCTTTGCAGCTAACATCGTCAAGGTATTCGAAGGCGGCTGGGCCTCGCTTGCCATTGCCGCAGTGATCGTGATGACCATGTGGACTTGGATAAGAGGCAGCAGGTATCTATTTGACAAGACGCGCAGGAACCAGATTCCGCTCGATTTCCTTGCGGGCAATCTGTTGAAGAAGAAACCGCAGCTGGTGTCCGGTACGGCCGTGTTCCTGACCAGCGATCCCGCCAGTGCGCCGACCGCGTTGATGCACAGCCTGAAGCACTACAAGGCGCTGCACGAACAGAACGTCATCCTCTCTGTGGTGACGGCGCAGCAGCCCGTGGTGCCCGACAGCGAGCGGATCAAGATGGAAACGATCAATGAGCTGTTCATGCGGGTGACACTGACCTTCGGCTACATGGAACAGCCTAACATCCCGCGTGCGCTGGCGATCTGCCGCAAGCAGGGTTGGAAGTTCGACATCATGACGACGTCCTTCTTCCTGTCGCGTCGCTCGCTCAAGGCGTCACCCAACTCCGGCATGCCGGTGTGGCAGGACAAGCTGTTCATCGGCTTGGCGCGCACGGCCGCCGACGCGACGGAGTATTTCCAGATCCCGACCGGACGTGTGGTCGAGATCGGAACGCAAGTGGCCGTTTAGGTATGCCCGGTTAAGCAGAATCAATTGGCATTTCGCGAGCCGGTGAATGCCTGACCGGGCGGAGGCCACGATGCTTGCGCCAAACTGGGGTCCGGTTCCAGGCCTGAAGCTTCCGGCCCCGAAAGCCGTCCTTTACGCCTGCGATCATTTCCGTTCCGCATTGTCTTGCCGACCCACCAGTCGAGATGCGCTGAAACGACCTCGCCGGGCAGCAACTTATCATTTGAACCTAATCGATGTGCCGCAAGTCCGACCTTCATTCTTCAGTTCACAGGCTAGCGTTGCCAAAATCGGCGTGCCGCCTAACCGGCGCCGCACCGTGACCTGTCAGGATGCTATGCAGGCGCGAGGCAGAAGCTGGCTCGAGGCCGCCGGCCTGGTGCTGGTCCGGCAGCGGCCGGGCTCGGCCAAAGGCTTCATGTTCCTCTGGAGGATGAGACGGGTGCGGCAAACGTCGTCGTCTGGGTCAAGATCTCTCGAGAAATTCCGGCGCGTGCTTCTTGCTTCGGCCATGCTCGGCGTCCGCGGACGCATCCGACGGAAGAGGAGGTGGTGCACCTCGTCGCCCACGAGCTGACCGATCTGTCGGCCGGGCTGGCCAGCGTGGGAAACCGCAAGACGCCGTTTCCGTTGCCGCACGGCCGAGGGACGAGGCTCATCACGGCGGATCGGGCATCGATCCGCGCGGCATGCCGAAGGGGCGCGACATCGTCGATGCAGTATGACCATATCGACCCTATCAAGTTCAAGACGCGTAACTTCCGGTAGCGCTTCCGGAGGCCACTTCAGCAGCATGTTGTGCACACTTTTGTCGGACCCTGTTAACTGCCGATTGGCAGCAGGTCACCCCGTGCCGGATCCCAAATGTCGTCGCTCTCAAGCGCAACGACTGCCCGCACCCTTTTTAAGTCAGCGAGCACCTCCACCGCCGGACGCCGCCCCGTTTCCTGAGCCGCGGCGTAACGGGTGTATTTGTGACTGTCCGGCTCAAACCACTTCAACGATTCCAAAGTAGCCATGGCATCGCCCTTGCGGCTGCGCGTGATGCGAATGATCGTGATCCCATCCTAAGCGCTCGCGTCGAATGGAGACACGCTGCCAACGCTTCATCTGCTCTACCCCATCTTTGTTCCAAGGCGGTCGGATCATCTCAATGAGCCCTGCCTCGGGGTGGCCAAAGCATGCATATTTATCGTTCGGCCCCGCATCGAATTATCATCTGCGATGTGGGACTCGATCTTGGGTTGGCGACGGCTTCGCTCCGGGAGTAGACGTCGGACCACTGATAAGTGCCGGACCTTCTCCACAATTTCTCGGCGGACTCATCGTGAACGCTCGATTGGACGTAAATGCGGTTCGCGGAAACGCAGGTCTGGCCGGCATTGCGGAACTTCGCCTGGACCGCACCGTCAACAGCACCGTCAATGTCGGCATCATCGAAGATGAT
>NZ_RZSF01000396.1:0-5218 GCF_004023325.1 Mesorhizobium sp. M1A.F.Ca.ET.072.01.1.1
ACCGGGCTGGCGGCCGGCCGCCCCGCCGCGCCCTGTCCGGCTTCCTGTGAAGCGACCACCGCGTTGCGGCCGGCCGCCAGCCCGGTTGATCGCCGCACGAACCTGGCCGGCATAGCGTTTGCCGGCCTTCGAGCCGCGCGACCCGATTTTGCCGAGCTTCGGCCTGAACTCGTCATCCTTAATGCGAGCCTCCCAGACATATCAAGCAAAATCAGACACTTACACGTCAAACCCTCTTGGCACCGGCGGCAGCCTCCCGGAAAAACGATGTGCAGACAAAGATTTAACCGCCTCCTGGAGGCGGTACCTTTATCTTGCCTTCCGCGCCCAGCCCCGCCAGACGCGCCCCCGTCCGCCATGGCTAACGCACCGGCTCCTTCGGCTGCGCGCCGTCCTTGCCGAGCGGCACGAAGAGATCGCCGTTTCGCACGCCTGAGTGAACACCGTCATGAATGAAGAACAGCGACCGTCCGAGAGGAGCGATTTGCGCCTTTGGAGCGACAGATTGGCTTTCGAACGCCTCGATGTCGGCCGCCGAAACTCCGGCCGCCTTGAGTTGGTCGAGGTACTCGACGGTCTCTTCTGGCAGCGGTTTGCCACGCTTCAAATGCTCGTCGTAGCGCTCGGGACCGGCATTGTAGGCGCCAAACAGGCCAGGAAATCCGAAGCGGTCATACATGGCACTGAGATAGGCCGTGCCGGCCAGGATATTGTCGCGCGGATCGTGGGGGTTAGGCCCAAGGCCGTGTTCGACCCGCATCTCTTCATAGGTGCCGGGCATCACCTGCATGAGGCCCATGGCGCCAGCGGGGGAGGTGATGGGGCGGCCGCCGCGCATTGTCTTGCCGCCGCTTTCGGCAGCCATGACGGCATAGATCCAGGCTTGGGGAATATGGAAGCGCCGGCTTGCTTCCGATACCAACGTCTGCCACTTTCGCAGCTGCGGACTTTGGGAGATGGCGACCGGCTCAGCGCCGGTCGAGGCGGAACAGGCGCATGGCGCAATGGCGATCATGCCCAACAAGAGGAGGGTCACTCGGTCCATAGTGGTACGAGCCTCCCGATGACATTTTGAGTGGGAACAGGCCCGAAATAGCGGCTGTCGAAGGAGCGGTTTTTGTCGCTGCCGAGCAGGAAAACCTCGTTATCCCCGAGCGCTCGGCAGCCGTTCCACCATGGCAAAGGTCGGCCTTCGGCGTCGATTTTGAGCCGGCGCGCGACGATGTCGCCGCCGATGATGATGGCGTCATTGAAGGCGCAGACATTATCGTCCGGCAGCGCTGCAAGACGTTTTGCCAGCGGCACATTGCGAGGCAGATAGCTGCGCTCGGCGGCGAGATACGCCGCGTATTCAGGCGGGCGCACGAGCACGAGATCGCCACGCGCCAGCGCTCCCGCAGCGATGCGGTAAAGGCCGATCGGCGCGCTGGCCGAGGCGTTCCAGACCAGCCAAGGGGCGGGCTTTCCCAGCGCCGTGAAGCCCAAAAGACCGAGACCGGCCGCGGCCAAGGCGACCGTCTTACGGGCTCGAACACGCCTCAGGCGGCTGCCGATCAGATGGATGGAAGGGCGCCGCCTCATGAACGGCCTCCCGTGCCGCCCTGGCCGGAACCGGCCTTGCCATCGCCGGCGATGGAGTGCTGCGGGTGTCCTTTCGACCAATGGTCGAGTTCGTCGATGTGATAGCGGACATAGCGGCCGTGCTTGCGGAATTTCGGGCCGCCGCCCTTGAGCCGCATCTTTTCGAGCGTGCGCTGGGAGAGCCCGATATAGAAGGCGGCTTGGGCTGTGCTGAGAAACGGGCTGCCCTTTTTCGCGCGGGCCGCGCGTTCGTTTTCGTCGTCCATGATGATCCTCGTTTCGCTTCGGACAAGCGAGGGCGAGGATGGGCGAGGGAGATCGTCTCGGGGACGGGCGAAGAGTCGGGGGAGAGTTTTCGCCGCCCTTTAGGGCGGACGGGGTTTGGGTGGAACTCCTGGGAATGAGCCCCGCGCCGGGGCTGCGGCGCGAGGCTCTTATCTCGGCCGGTCAGTCGGCCGGGTTCCAGATGATGGCGTAGGTGTCGTGATCGTCCTGGCCGGCGGCTCGGCCGAGATTGGCGTAGAGCTTGCGCGGTCCGAACTCCGGCGCTGCAATCGACAGGCTCACATAATCCTTGCCGGAAGTCTCGCCGGTGCGGATCCAGCCAGCGCCGACTTCGACCCCTTGCGTAAGCACCCGGAAGTCGGGATGGTTATCGGCGCTCTTGGCCTGGTTGGGGACGATATCGATGTCGGCGCGGACGCTGAGCGTCTTGAACTGGCCCTTGTAGGCGCCGTTTTCCTGCTTGTTGACGTAACCGATCGCGGTCATTTCGAAGTCTCCTTTTGTGGTTTCGCCGGGGACCATCCCCTGCGATGGCGCACCGTAATGGGCGCGTCAGGACCGCCTGAATCCGACAGGGCCGCAGCGACAGTGAAGGACCCGAGCGGGCAGCTTTTTTGTGAGCGAAGCGGCGCGAGGAAGCCGCCGCAGGCGGCGGGGAAAAAAGCTGATGGCGCGAGGGTTTCGGGCGGCCGGACCCGCCCATAGGTCGACAAGCCAGCCGCAGGGATGGTCCTTGGAGAGAGCATGGAGACCGCTCGCCAAGTGCGGTCTGTCAGCCAAGCAGGACGCCGGGATGAAACGGCCTGCAAAGATGCTGCGCCCTTATGCCGGATCGAGATCGTGCCAGCGGGTCGGGCGCCAGAGCAGACATCCGGCATGGTGCGATCTATGAAAGCAGGGCTCGCCAGCGGGAATTTGATACGCGAGGGGGCCAAAGTAAGGCTGGATGAGAAGCCGGTGCTACCTGCAGGTCCAGTGTCATGTGGCGGCGCTCGGGAAACCGCTACGCAATGTAACGCGCTCTTATGAGGCGAACAGACCGGCCCCAAAACCGATCGACCGGTGGTCGGCGCGAAACGCGTCATGCCTGTCCGAAAGCTGACAGTGGCAGAAGACGCATGTCGGGTTCCGCACAATTGACCATGCTGGATTTGTGAGGTTTTCAGGGAGAGCCATGCGTTCACTTCCCAGTGAGCTTTGGCACGGCATTTGCTCTTGATGTGGCAACACGGATCGAAGGTTGACTGCATGCACAAGCGCGAGATGAGCAATGCTCTCCTTTCCTGGAGGCTTGGCAGCAGATTCGATTTGACGTTGCGAGGAGCTTCAGCCGCTCGCGGCGGAAGTGATCTCAAATCTGAAGGCACCGTTGGGGCCGCAGCCATCAAACACATCTTTCTCTTTTTCGCAGCTCGTCTTCAACGCGATGCGGACTTCTTCGCGTCGACGGCGGCCGAAGGTGGAGAAGGGGCTCGACTTGCAAAAAGGAGTTGTCAATGACGTCTTACGTTCGCACCAACAGCCCGGCGCAGGTGCGCTCACTGTCCACCTTTGGCAAGCATCTGCAAAGGAGCGTGCTGACGGCGACGCTGCTTGCCGCGGCTTCGACGGGAAGTGAAGCGCAGCCCTATGTTCGTGCTGACGGCAGCACGACTGACGACTTGGAAGCGGCGCGAGCAAGTTGGCGTCATGACGCCGAATTCAATGGAAATGTGGGGCTCGCAGCCATCAACGCGGATGCCGCGTATGCGTTGGGTTCCACCGGGGAGGGGGCCAGAGCTCCTCGCCTGCCCTCGTCCGTCTTGACGAGTGCCCGCTTACAGCCTACCTCACTATCGCGTTAGCACTCGTCCATCGCGAGTGCTAACAAAAACCCCTCAACAGCGCACCAGGGAAAAATCCGAAAATGGCAAAGTCGAAGTTCCGCCCGCTGCATGACCGCGTGGTCGTTCGCCGGGTCGAATCCGAATCCAAGACCGCTGGCGGGATCATCATCCCCGACACGGCAAAGGAAAAGCCGCAGGAAGGCGAGATCATCGCTGTCGGCTTCGGCGCTCGTGACGAAGCTGGCAAGCTGGTCCCGCTGGACGTCAAGGCCGGCGACCGCATCCTGTTCAGCAAGTGGTCGGGCACGGAAGTCAAGCTCAATGGCGAAGACCTTCTGATCATGAAGGAATCCGACATCATGGGCATCATCGGCTCATATCAGGCCCTTTCGTCAACTGAATTCCCGGGCTCGATTGAAGCCCCTGCCAGGAGCTAAAAATGGCTGCCAAAGACGTAAAATTCTCCCGCGATGCCCGCGAGCGCATGCTGCGCGGTGTCAACATCCTCGCTGACGCGGTGAAGGTCACGCTCGGCCCCAAGGGCCGCAACGTGGTCATCGACAAGTCGTTCGGCGCCCCGCGCATCACCAAGGACGGCGTCACCGTCGCCAAGGAAATCGAGCTTGAGGACAAGTTCGAAAACATGGGCGCGCAGATGGTCCGCGAAGTTGCTTCGAAGACCAACGACATCGCTGGCGACGGCACCACGACCGCGACCGTTCTGGCGCAGTCGATCGTCCAGGAAGGCCACAAGGCCGTTGCCGCCGGCATGAACCCGATGGACCTGAAGCGCGGCATCGACCTCGCGGTAACCGACGTCGTTGCGACCCTGATCAAGAACGCCAAGAAGATCAAGACCTCCGAAGAGGTTGCCCAGGTCGGCACCATCGCCGGCAACGGCGATGCTTCGGTCGGCAAGATGATCGCCGAAGCGATGCAGAAGGTCGGCAACGAAGGCGTCATCACGGTTGAGGAAGCCAAGACCGCCGAGACCGAACTCGAAGTCGTCGAAGGCATGCAGTTCGACCGCGGCTACCTCTCGCCCTACTTCGTCACCAACGCCGACAAGATGGTTGCCGAGCTCGAGGACGTCTACATCCTCCTGCACGAGAAGAAGCTGTCCAACCTCCAGGCCATGCTGCCGGTTCTCGAAGCCGTCGTGCAGACCTCGAAGCCGCTGCTCATCATCTCGGAAGACGTCGAAGGCGAGGCTCTGGCCACGCTGGTCGTCAACAAGCTGCGTGGCGGCCTGAAGATCGCCGCCGTCAAGGCGCCGGGCTTCGGTGATCGCCGCAAGGCCATGCTGGAAGACATCGCCATCCTCACCGGTGGCCAGGTCATCTCGGAAGACCTCGGCATCAAGCTCGAGAACGTCGGCCTCAACATGCTCGGCCGCGCCAAGAAGGTGTCGATCTCCAAGGAGAACACCACCATCGTCGACGGCGCCGGCAAGAAGGCCGAGATCCAGGGCCGCGTTGCCCAGATCAAGCAGCAGATCGAAGAGACCACTTCGGACTACGACAAGG
>NZ_RZSF01000397.1:0-5210 GCF_004023325.1 Mesorhizobium sp. M1A.F.Ca.ET.072.01.1.1
TCATGGGCTCTCTCGGGGTGCGCGGCATAGCGCGCGCCTGAAATGCGAAAGGGCGCCCGAAGGCGCCCTTTGCACGATCTTTCAGGCGGGCCGGCTTACTTGCCGCTCTCCAGCGTGTCGACCGCCGACTTCAGCTTCGCGTCCGGGATCTCGATCTTGGCGGCGCCGCGCAATTCCTTGACCATGGCGAAATACTTGTCGCGGATGACGGCCTGCTTGGCCTGGTCCTTGACGTCGTCGAAGGCCGGCGGCTGCTTGGCGCGCTTGTCCTCGACCTTGATGACATGCCAGCCGAACTGCGACTGCACCGGCTCCTTGCTGTACTTGCCGACATCCAGCGCAAACGCGGCCTTGTCGAACTCCGGCACCATCTGCCCGGGACCGAACCAGCCGAGGTCGCCGCCATTCGACTTGCCGCTCGGGTCGCTCGTGTGCTCGTTGGCGAGCTTCTGGAAATCGGCGCCGCCGTCGAGCTGCTTGATGATCGCCTCGGCTTCTTCCTTCGTCTTCACGAGGATGTGACGGGCGTGAATCTCATTGACCGGCGGCGTGTTGGCAATTTCCTGGTCGTAGCGGGCGCGGACATCTGCATCCGTCACCTTGTCGACGACTTCCTTCTCGACGACCTCGCCGTGCAGGGCGCGCTGCTGCAGGAAGGCCATCCGACGCAGGAAATCGGCGTCTTTGTCGAGGCCGCTGTCGACCGCTTTCTTGGCCATGACGCGGATTTCAATGGCCGCCGAAAGAGCAGCGGCGCGGCGCTGTTCCGGCGGCAGTTGCGCGAACTGCTGCGACAGCTCGCCTTCGGCCAGCGCGAGGTCGGCCTCGGTCAGCTTCTCGCCGTTGATGGTGGCGACCACGGCGTTGGGATCCACGGGAGCGGCTGCGGGAGCCGCCGCGCCCGGCTGGGCGGGCTTGGTTTCCTGCGCCATCAGCGGCGACAGCGAAAGAGCCGAGAGCCCGAAGGCCAAGCCAAGGCTGGCGAGCGACGCGCGGCGGAACGACAGGGACATCAAGATAACTCCAATGGGGATTGCCGATAAGGATCGCTTGAACGGGAAGGTTCCAGATCAGTCCGATTGTGGCGGAATTTGGCGCTGCCCATAGGGCTAACGCGGCGTTGACATCAGTTGAGCCCCCTCTTATCTGTCCAACGACTTGGCGTCCAGAACCGTTTTCCGGGCGCTTTTTGCGTTTGTCCGCATTCACGCGGATTTGATGGGCCCGCCAGGCGCCTGTCGCAAACGGCTAAAATTGCTATCGAAAGGACCATTGGATGGTCAGTCTCGGCGCTCTCGCGCGTAAGGTTTTCGGCTCTTCCAACGACCGCCGAGTCAAGGCGACCAGGCCCCGGGTCGAGGCCATCAATGGGTTGGAAAACGAGATGCGGGCGCTCTCCGATGCCGAGCTTGCCGGCCGCACCGAGAAATTCCGCCAGGACTTCGCCAATGGCGCCTCGCTCGACGACCTGCTGATCCCGGCCTTTGCCACGGTGCGAGAGGCGGCCCGCCGCGTTCTCGGCATGCGTCCCTTCGATGTCCAATTGATCGGCGGCATGGTGCTGCACAATGGCGGCATCGCCGAGATGCGCACCGGTGAGGGCAAGACGCTGGTCGCCACCTTGCCGGTCTATCTCAACGCGCTCGCCGGCAAGGGCGTGCATGTCGTCACGGTCAACGACTATCTTGCCAGGCGCGACGCCGAATGGATGGGCCGCGTCTACAAGTTCCTCGGCCTCACCGTCGGCATCATCGTCCATGGCCTCTCCGACGACGAGCGCCGCGAGGCCTACGCCGCCGACGTTACCTACGCCACCAACAACGAGCTCGGCTTCGACTATCTGCGCGACAACATGAAGTATGAGCGCTCGCAGATGGTCCAGCGCGGCCATGCCTACGCCATCGTCGACGAGGTCGACTCGATCCTGGTCGACGAGGCGCGCACGCCGCTGATCATTTCCGGTCCGCTCGAGGACCGCTCGGAAATGTACAACACCATCGACGCCTTCATGCTGAAGCTCGGCCCGGCCGACTACGAGGTCGATGAAAAGCAGAAAACCACGATCTTCACCGAGGACGGCACCGAGAAGCTGGAAAACATGCTGCGCGATGCCGGCCTGTTGAAGGGCGAGTCGCTCTACGACGTCGAGAACGTCGCCATCGTCCACCACGTCAACAATGCGCTGAAGGCGCACCTGCTGTTCCAGAAGGACAGGGACTACATCGTGCGCAACGGCGAGATCGTCATCATCGACGAGTTCACCGGCCGCATGATGCCGGGCCGCCGCTATTCGGAAGGCCTGCACCAGGCCCTCGAGGCCAAGGAGCATGTGCAGATCCAGCCGGAGAACCAGACGCTGGCCTCTGTCACCTTCCAGAACTATTTCCGCCTTTACAAGAAGCTCGCCGGCATGACCGGCACGGCGCTGACCGAGGCGGAGGAATTCGCCAACATCTACAATCTCGAAGTCACCGAGATCCCGACCAACCTGCCGGTCGCCCGCAGGGACGAGGACGACGAGGTCTACCGGACGGTGGAAGAGAAGTACAAGGCCATCGTCAAGGAGATCCGCGACGCCCGAGAGCGCGGCCAGCCGATCCTGGTCGGCACCACCTCGATCGAGAAATCCGAGCAGCTGGCCGAGCGCCTGCGCAAGGAAGGCGTCAAGAATTTCGAGGTGCTCAACGCCCGCCACCACGAGCGCGAGGCGGCTATCGTCGCCCAGGCCGGCAAGCCCGGCGCCATCACCATCGCCACGAACATGGCTGGACGCGGTACCGACATCCAGCTCGGCGGCAATGCCGACATGCGCATCGCGGAAGAACTGGCGGATATGCCCGCCGGCCCGGAGCGCGAGGCGCGCGAACAGCAGATCCGCGATGACGTCGCGCAGCTGAAGGAAAAGGCGCTGGCCGCCGGCGGACTCTACGTCTTGGCGACCGAGCGCCATGAATCGCGCCGCATCGACAACCAGCTGCGCGGACGTTCCGGCCGCCAGGGCGATCCTGGCCGTTCGAAATTCTTCCTGTCGCTGCAGGACGATCTGATGCGCATCTTCGGCTCCGAGCGCATGGACGGCATGCTGCAGAAGCTCGGCCTCAAGGAAGACGAGGCCATCATCCACCCGTGGATCAACAAGGCGCTGGAGAAGGCGCAGAAGAAGGTCGAGGCGCGCAACTTCGACATCCGCAAGAACCTGCTGAAATACGATGACGTCTCCAACGACCAGCGCAAGGTGGTTTTCGAGCAGCGCATCGAGCTGATGGATGGCGAAGGCCTGTCGGAGACGGTGGCCGAAATGCGCGAGGGCGTCATCGAGGAAATCGTCGCCAAGAACATCCCGGAAAACGCCTATGCCGAGCAGTGGAACGTCGCCGGCCTGAAGGAGGAAGTGGCGCAGTACCTCAATCTCGACCTGCCGATTGACGACTGGGTCAAGGAGGAGGGCATCGCCGAGGACGACATCCGCGAGCGCATCTCCGCCGCCGCCGAGGCAGCCGCCAAGGAACGCGCCGAGCGCTTCGGCCCCGACGTCATGAGCTATGTCGAGCGTTCGGTCGTGCTGCAGACGCTCGACCATCTGTGGCGCGAGCACATCGTCAACCTCGACCATCTGCGTTCGGTCGTGGGCTTCCGCGGCTATGCCCAGCGCGATCCGCTGCAGGAATACAAGGGCGAGGCCTTCGAGCTGTTCCAGGGCATGCTCGGCAATCTGCGCCAGGCCGTGACCGCGCAGCTGATGCGCGTCGAGCTGGTCCGCCAGGCGGCTGAAGCGCCGCCGCCGTCGGCGCCGGATATGTTCGGCAGCCATATCGACGGCACCACCGGCGAGGACGACTTCCAGGGCGGCGAGACGGCGTTGTTGGTCCGCCAGGAATCCCATGCCATGGTGGCACCGGAAAATCGCGATCCGAAGAATCCCGCGACTTGGGGCAAGGTCGGCCGCAACGAGGCCTGCCCCTGCGGCTCCGGCAAGAAATACAAGCACTGCCACGGCGCCTTCGCTTGATCCCCTTCCCTTCTTCTCCCCGGATATGACGGGGAGAAGGAAGCCCTCCACCCAACCGTTTCTTAATGTGTTTCGCATACACCGAAACCTTGGAAACAGGCGGAAAACGGAGAGTATTCGGGGTGCGCTTTTCCGCGGCGACGACTGCCGGGCGGTTCTTGCCGCAGCGCTGGGCGCTGCGCATGCGGCCGCTGCTTGGCCGCATCGACGCCTCGCTGTTCAGCGCCGACGAACGCGGCGAAGCCGGCCGCATGTCGCTGATCGCCTTTTCCATCCGCATCGTCAGCGCGGTCATCGCCTTCGTCAGCCAGGTGCTGATGGCACGCTGGATGGGCTCGTTCCAATACGGCATCTTCGTGCTGGTCTGGGTGACGATGGTCATCGTCGGCAATCTCGCCTGCCTCGGCTTCCACACCTCGGTCATCCGTTTCATTCCCGAGTATCGCGAGCGCGGCATGCTCGCCGAGCTGCGCGGCATCGTGCTGGCGAGCCGGCTGTTCGTGCTGGTCGCTTCGACGGTGATCGCGGGGCTGGGCGCGCTCGGCGTCTGGCTCGCCTCGCCCTGGATCGAGAACTACTACGTCATTCCCTTCATCCTCGGCGTCATCTGCCTGCCGATGATCGCGATGGGCGACCTCCTTCAGGGACTGGCGCGGGCGAACTCATGGGCGCTGTTCGCGCTGTCGCCGACCTATCTGGTGCGGCCGGTGCTGATCCTGGTGTTCATGGCGCTTATGCTCGCCATGCACTACGTGCCGGATGCCAAGACCGCGATCTTCGCCTCGATCGCCGCCACCTATACCACGACGCTCGGCCAACTGATGGGCGTCACCTCGCGCATGGACAAGCAGATCCCGGCCGGGCCGATGACCGTGCATTTCGGCCGGTGGTTCCTGGTCTCGCTGCCGATCTTCCTGGTCGAGAGTTTTTTCTTCCTGCTCACCAATGCCGACGTGCTGATGGTTGGCGCCTATCTCGAGCCCAATGACGTCGCCGTCTATTTCGCCACCGTGAAAACGCTGGCTCTGGTGCATTTCGTCTATTTCGCCGTCAAGGCGGGCGTTGCCCAGCGCTATGCGCAATTCACCCATGGCGAGCCGGAAAGGCTCGCCGCCTTCGCCCGCGAGACCGTCTCCTGGACCTTCTGGCCCTCGCTTGCGATGGCGCTGCTGGGGCTGGCTCGCGGCGAGCCGATGCTGGT
>NZ_RZSF01000398.1:0-5201 GCF_004023325.1 Mesorhizobium sp. M1A.F.Ca.ET.072.01.1.1
GATGACGCTGGATGGTGGCGACCAGCGTCTCCAGCAAGATCGAGGAGCGCGCCGGCTTGATCAGCTGCGCATCGATGCCGAGATCGCGGTAGGCGGCGCTGGCGAGCGACTGGTCGACCGAGGTCAGCATGATGATCGGCGTGTGCGCGAGGCCGGCGGTGTTGCGCACGATGCGCGCCATTTCGGCGCCGGTCATGCCCGGCATCTGGTAGTCGAGCACGACGCAGTCGACAGGCACGCCGTAAGCGGCAGCCGCAATCAGCACCTTCAGTCCCTCGGCGCCGCTTTCGGCCGCGCAGGAATCGAAGGTCCACGAAGCCATCTGCTCGCTGAGGATCGCGCGGTTGACGGCATTGTCGTCGACGATCAGCACGCGCGCGCCGGTCACGTCGACCGGCATGATCCGCTGCCCGCCTCGCTCGGCCCGCGGCAGCGTGACGGTGAACCAGAAGGTCGAGCCCTTGCCCTCGGCGCTGTCGACGCCGATCTCGCCGCCCATCAGTTCGACCAGCCGCGAGGTGATGGCAAGGCCGAGCCCGGTGCCCTCGTGCCGTCTTGTCGAGGAGGTGTCGACCTGGCTGAATTTCTCGAACACCAGCTTCAGCTTGTCTTCGGGAATGCCGATGCCAGTATCGGTGACCGAGATGGCGAGCTTCGTCCCCGACGGAACGCGCTCGCCGGTCACGTCGACCAGCACATGGCCCTTGTCGGTGAACTTCACCGCATTGCCGAGCAGGTTGGTGACGATCTGTCGGATCCGGCCGACGTCGCCGACGAACTCACCGTCGAGGCCGGGCTGGACGCGAACGATGAGCTCGAGGTCCTTTTCCTTGGCGCGGGTCGACACCAACGTCGCCACATCCTCTATCGCCTCGGCAAGGTTGAAGGGCGCCGGGTCGAGCACGAGCTGGCCGGCGTCGATCTTGGAGAAGTCGAGGATGTCGTTGATGATGGTGAGCAGCGCGTTGCCCGATTTGACGATGATGTCGGTGAACGTCTTCTGCTTTGGGTCGAGGTCCGACTTGGCGAGCAACTCGGCCATGCCGAGCACGCCGTTCATCGGCGTACGGATCTCGTGGCTCATATTGGCGAGGAACTCCGACTTGGCGCGGTCGGCAAGCACGGCGCGCCGGCGCGCCTCGCTGAGCTCGGCCTCGCGCTGTTTCAGTTCCGTTATGTCCGTGGTCGACCCGATCAGATAGAGCGAACCGTCGGACGCGATCATCGCGCCCTTGCGCGCGAACTGGTGACGCACGCTGCCGTCGGGCAGCGTCACCTGTTCTTCGATCTCCTGCGTCTCGCCGGTGCGCAGCACCGCCAGGTCGCCGGCGACGAAAGCTTCGCCGTCCGCGCCGAAGATCTCGACGTCGGTCTTGCCGATCGCCTCTTCCTGGCTGAAGCCGGTGAGATCGCACCAGCCCTTGTTTACGTAGAATTGCCTTAGATCCGAACGCTTCGCGTAGATCGACACCGGCACGTTGTCGATCAGGTTGCGGAACACCTCGTTCTCGCTCATGCTTTCCTTGAGCGCCCGCTCGCGCGCCTTGACCTCGGTGATGTCGGTGCTGGAACCGACCAGATGCACCGATCCGTCGGTCGCGACGAGGCGGCTCTTGCGTGTCATCAGCTGCCGCACCGTGCCGTCGCGATGGCTGACAGGCTCCTCGACTTCGCGCCCCTTGCCGGTCGCGATGACCTCGGCATCGTCATGGCTGTAGCTTTCGGCGTCCTCGCAGCCGAAAAGCTGCCGGTCCGTCTTGCCGATGACGTCTTCCTTGGCAATGCCGGTCAGCGCGCACCAGGCCTTGTTGACGAACTCGATCGTAAGATCCTCGGCCTTGATGAACGCCGCCACCGGCAATTCGTCCATGACATGCCGGTAAAGGTCGATCTGCCGCATCGAGTCGCGCAGCGCCTTCTCGCGGGCCTTGAGATCGGAAATGTCGACGCGCACCCCTATGAATGTGCCGTCGTCCGCTCTCATGTCGTAGACCTGGGACCAGCGACCGTCGGGATTGAGCCGTTCATAGGACGAATTGGGCAGGTTGTAACGCTTCAGCATGGCGTCGAGCCAGCGTTCTTTGTCGACACCATAGAGATTGTCGATCTCGACGTCGCCGCTCGACCGGAAATAGCCGGCGGAATGACCGAGAGCGAGCGCCTCGCGTAAGGTGCGGCCCGGCTGCCAGGCCGGCTTCAGCGCCGGCAAACTGTCATGCAGCTTGCGGTTGGCGAAGACGAATTCATCGTGGCGGTCATAGATGATGACGCCGGCCGGCAGCGACTCCAGCACCGTGGCGAGATTCTTGCGCGCATCCTCTGCCTCGGTCTCGCGATGCTTCATGTCGGTGATGTCGACATAGGAGATCAGACGCTTGCCGCCGGCAAGCGGTGCCAGCGAGGCGATCAGCACGCGGCCGTCATTGCGCGGCAACTGCCTGGAACCGGCAACGCCTGCCCGGATTTCGGCCTCGCGCTCGGCGATGTGGCGTTGCCAGCCCACCTCGTCGGCACCATAGGGGTCGGCGTCGCGGCTGGCCTCCATCAGCTCGCGGAAGCCGCAGCCGGCAGTGGCGCGAAGCGGATCGATCTTCCAGAAGTCGTAGAAGGCGCGGTTGATGATCTCCGCCCTGAGGTCGGCATCGAGGACAATGACGCCGATCGGCATCGAATCGACCGTCAGGCGAAGATTGGCGAGCGCCTCCGAGGTCGCGGCCGCATGCTGATCGGGGGCGCGGGGGACCGCCGCCTCGCCGCGCTCGACCGCGCCTTCGAAAAAACGGGCGGCGCCCATCTCGAAAGTACCGTCCGTATCCGCCATCCCTACCCCCAGGCCGAACCCTCCCGGTTCGCCGGCGGAATGTGCCCGACAAGCATTAACGATCGGCTAACCTTAACGATTCGCAACCGAACACGCCCGATGCCGTTAACGGGTTTTTAGTCGGACGCCGGTCCGACCTCGCTGCGGTAATCCGTCCGTTGGCGAACCCACCGCTACCGGGCTATAGAATCGGCGGGGGTATAGCTGATGCTTGGTCGAATGCTGACTTTTGTTCTCTGTCCGGCGCTGCTCGCGGCGAGCGGCTGCACGCGCAGCGACGACGGAACCGTCATCATTCCAAGCCGGATGGACGTCAGGCGCATTTGGGACAAGGCCCCGCCAGGAACAACAGCTTCGCGGCAGATCGCGACGGACGTATTTCCTCAGCAGCCGAGCGCCCCGGTGAGTTCCCCCAGTCGAAGACGTGTTTCGACGGCCCCTTCCTTTCAGCCGGATTTGGCTGATGCGTCCTCCCAGCCACAGAAGGCGCTCGCCTGCCGGAATGTGAGCGAACCCGGTAAGCGCTATCGCGTCGTCTGCGAGTAGCCTCGCAGCTACGATAAGATCGCGTGTTTCCTCACTGCGCGTGAAACCTTTGTGTGGTGTCTGGCGTTATCGGCGCAGCACGAAGGGGAGCGAAGATGTCTGTTCATTTCACCGTCTCAGGCCTGACGAGAAACCTGATCCATTCGCTTGGACTGGATCACGAGCGGGCCCCGAGGCGTCTGACACCCGAGCAAAATCTATTGTTGGAATGCTATCTGGCCGGCCAAATTCCGGAATCGGCCTGGAGCGACTATGTCTTCGAGATGCCGCAACTGGAAAAACACGCCAATGCCCGCCGCGGGCGCAATCCGGCGTAGCGCTGTCCAGCAGCAAAGCGCCTCTTAGAAAGCATAGCCGTGTTTTCTATTGGAAATCGGCGAAGGCGAAACTGGGCAACTTGGCAGTTCTACTGCTGAATTGCTTTGGCGTTGTCCTTCGGCGAATTGAACTGAAGCGTAAAGATCTTCCCGGGAATTCCTTTGGCAAGCTCCGGCGAAAAGCTGAGCGGCAGGCAGTTCCGCAGGGCGACGGTCGCCGCGTCGACATAGGCCTGACGCGCCTTGTCATCGCCGTTGACCTTGATGGCCGTTGGCTTCGGCGGGCCGATCAGCGTGCCGTCGCGCCTGAAGCTGAAGCTCAAGGTGACCGAGGCAGTTCCGGCTTCGGCCGGCGGCGTCCAGCACGCCTGCAGCGCGGCGCCGACCTCGTTCATCGTGTTGAGCGATGCGGCATCTGCCGGAAAAGGCATCGCCAGCAGCGCGCCTGCGATCGCTGAAAGTCTAGCCGTGCTTTTCATGGCTTTGTCCTCGCCGCTTTCGCCCGTTCGCATGGTACGATCAGCGACGCGGATGACAATAGAATTTCAACCGCGCCGGCACCCGATAAAATCATGCTGCCGTGACGCTGGCGCGCCGGCGCAAAAGCAAAAAGGCCGGCGCTGAGCCGACCTTTCCTTCTCCTCGGCAATCGCGCCAGTACATCCGTGGTCGCAGCGAGGACCGAGACACTAGACAAGGGTTTGGTTAACGAAACCCTAACCTCGCGCATTTCTTAAGCAGTGGCCTGAGCCTTCACATGGGCGATGTAGCCGCGCACGTCGCCGGCCGGCTCAGCATAGGCCTTGCCGAGCTTCTTCTCGATCGCAGCCATATAGTCCTTCGCCCAGTTAGGCAGCGCATAGTCGATGACCGCCAGAAACTCCAGTGTCGCCGCCAGACGGATGTCGGCGATCGACGGGTTGTTGCCGCCGATGAAAGGCTTGCCGTCCCTGAAGAAACTATGAAAGACCTCCAGCGGCTCGGCGATTGCGGCGATGGCAGCCTTTTGCGCCTCCGATTTCTTGTCGGGATGGGCATCGCTGTGGCCGACCTCGCCGGCATATTGCGGAAAGCCAAGTGCCGGATAAGTGGCCCTGGCCACATAGGGATAGAGCGTTCCGACCAGGTAGAACATGGCGCTGTCGACCATCGCCCGCTTGGCCGGCGCCTTCGGATAGAACTTGTCCAGCCCATGCTTGTTGGCGAGGTACTGCATGATTGCGCAGCTTTCCCAAAGCACGCCTCTGGGAAGTCCTTTGTCCTCGATCATCGGAGTCAGATGCGCCGGGTTCCGCGCCAGGAATTCTGGCGTGCGCGTCAGGCCCCAGGCGTCGGTCTCGGCATGGTCGAGCCCGGCCGCTCGCGTGAACACCCGGACCGTCATGTTGTTGACGCTGGGCCTAAGCATGCTGAGCTTGACCGCGGGCTTCTTCGCCGGCTTCGCCTTGGCTTTAAGTGCTGCCTTTGCCGTTGCTTTAGGCGCGGCTTTTGCCGTCGCTTTAGGCGCGGCTTTTGCG
>NZ_RZSF01000399.1:0-5178 GCF_004023325.1 Mesorhizobium sp. M1A.F.Ca.ET.072.01.1.1
CGTCACCTTCTATTCGCAGAACCTCGCTGTGCCGGCGCGGCGCGACCTCGACAAGCCGGAGGTTCTTTCCGGCAAGAAGCAATTCTACGAGATGGGCTGCATTTCCTGCCACACGCCGAAATTCGTCACCATGCGCGGCACGCCCAACAAGGCGCAAGCCTTCCAACTGATCTGGCCCTATTCCGATTTCCTGCTGCACGACATGGGCGAGGGCCTCGCCGACGGGCAGCGCGTGGGGGAGGCGAGCGGCAGCGAATGGCGCACGCCGCCGCTCTGGGGCATCGGCCTGACCGCCACAGTCAACGGCAACAGCTTCTATCTGCATGACGGCCGCGCGCGGACGCTCGAAGAGGCGATCTTGTGGCACGGCGGCGAGGGCCAGAAGGCGCGCGACCGCTTTGCCGGCGCAGCTGCCGCCGACCGCAATGCGCTGATCAAATTCCTGGAGTCGCTCTGATGTTTAACCGACGTGCCGCCGCGCTTGCCCTTCCTTTCTTGCTGGCCGCGGCCTTGCCGACCCAGGCCGCGGTCAAAGCTTCCGATGTTATCGGACGCGCGATCGACGGCTTCGTCCGCCCGGCCTACGCCAGCCTCGACGACCATGCCGGAACCCTGACCCAGGCGATGCGCCAGCTCTGCAATGCGCCGTCCCAGCAAAATCTCGACGCGGCGCGTACCGAGTTTTCCGTCACAGTCGAAGCCTGGTCCGTGGCCGAGATCATCGCCTTCGGGCCCATCAAGGAAAACAACCGGCTGGAGCGCATGCTCTACTGGCCGGACCGCAAGAGCATCGGATTGAGGCAGGTGCAGTCGACCCTCGTTGCCAAGGATCCATCCGCCGCCGATCCGGCGCAACTCGCGGGAAAGAGCGTGGCCATGCAGGGCCTCGGTGCGTTGGAATATGTGCTGTTCGGCGATGGCGCCGAAACGCTTGCCAGTAAGGACGATCCCTATCGCTGCGCCTACGGCGCGGCGGTGGCCAGCAACATCCGAGCGATCGCCGGCGAGGTCCGCGAAGCATGGAGCAAGCCCGATGGTTTTGCCTCGCTCTGGGCCAATCCGGGGCCGAAGAACCCGCTCTATCGTGATGGTACCGAGGCGGTTACGGAACTGGTCGGCGTTTTCATCAATGAGCTGGAAATGATCCGCGACGTGCGGCTCAAGGGTTTTCTTGGCGCGAAGCCCGATGCTGACAAGCCGAAGCAGGCGATCTACTGGCGCTCGCAGAACACGCTGAAATCGCTGGCCGGAAATCTGTCCGGCATCGACAAGCTGTTCCAGGCCTCCAAGCTTGGCGATGCGCTGCCCGCCGATGCGCGGTGGATGGCCGAATCCATCCACATCCAGCTGACCAACGGCGTGGCGACGGCGAAGTCTGTTAGCGGCCCGATCGACAAGGCGCTCGCCGATCCGGCGCTACGCGACAAGCTCGAGCATCTCGCGCTGATCACCTCCAGCCTCTCGACCCTGATCGGCACCAGGATGACCGCCGAGTTTGGCCTGACCGCCGGCTTTTCGTCGCTGGATGGTGATTGACGCCGTGACGACGCCGCTCATCGATCGCCGCGACTTTCTGCGTGCCGCCGGCGCCGGCTTCGCCGCGGCGATGGCGCCGCGCGCCTGGGCGGAGACGCTTGCAACGGACGCCGTCTTCGCCACGGCCTTCGTCAGGCGCGACGGCAGCTTCGGCGCCGCCGTGCTCTCCGAGGCCGGCAAGATCCTGCACACGCTCGATCTGCCCGACCGTGGCCACGACGTCGCGTTCGATCCGGTGTCGAAACGCTCGATCGTCTTCGCCCGCCAGCCCGGCACCTTCGCGATGGTCTTCGACCACACCGGCCGCGAGGAGCCTTTGACCATCGCCAGCATCGCCGGCCGGCACTTCTTCGGTCACGGCGTGTTCTCGCCCGACGGCGCGCTGCTCTATGCAACGGAAAATGATTTCGACAACGCCGCCGGCGTCGTCGGCGTCTATGACGCGCGGGCGAAGTTCAGCCGCGTCGGCGAGTTCCCGACCTACGGCACGGGTCCGCACGAACTGCTGCTGCTCGGCGACGGCAGGACGCTCGCCGTCGCGAATGGCGGCATCGAAACGCATCCGGATTTCGGCCGCGCCGAGCTCAACATCGCAACGATGAAGCCTTCCTACACGCTGGTCGACCGCATCACTGGCGACCTGATCGAAAAGCACGAATTGTTTCCGGCGCTGCATCAGCTGTCGATCCGTCACATGGACCGCGACCAGGCGGGCACCGTCTGGTTCGGCTGCCAGTATCGCGGGCCGGCGACTGACCGGCCGGCGCTGGTCGGCCGCGCCGCGCGCGGCAAGGAGCTCGAGCTTTTGGAGATGCCGCAGGACGTGCTGTCGGGCTTCCGCAACTATATCGGCTCGGTTGCCGCCAATCCCGATGCCGGCACCGTCGCCGTGACCTCGCCGAAGGGTAATTCGCTGGCCGTCATCGATGCCGCCAGCGGACGCGTTGTCGCAACGAAGTCGCTGGTCGAAGTTTGCGGTCTCGCGCCGGACGGCGCCGACTTCATGGCAACGACCGGCGCTGGCGAGATCGTCGGCGGTGCGGGCGGGTCGCGCGCCGAACCTGACTATGTCTGGGACAACCACGTGCTGCGCATCGCGGCTGCGGGCTGATCGCTGTCAAGGCCAGCTTCCTGATGTCGCGCTAAAGCCAAGCCGCATAACATTTATGCGGCGTGGCCCTTGCGGCGGCGGGCCATGCCGGGCACAGGGAATGTGTTTTGATCCAGTTGGTTAACCGGCCCTATGAAGCTGCTCGCCATCGACTGCGCCGCCAATCTCTGCGCCGCCTGCGTACACGACGCTGACGCTGGCATCGAGCTTGGCCGCCAGGTGCTCGACCTCGGCAAAGGGCATGCCGAGCATCTGATGGCCGTCATCGAGGCGGCATTGAAGGCCAGCGGGATCGGCTACCAAGGCTTGGACGCTGTAGCCGTCTCGATCGGCCCCGGTTCTTTCACTGGCCTGCGCGTCGGCGTCTCGACCGCGCGCGGCTTGGCCCTGGCGCTGAAGATCCCGGCCATCGGCGTGACGACGCTGGAAGCGTTGGCGGCGGAGGCCGCGAATGCCTTTCCCGGCCGCGCCGTGCTGGCGGCGCTCGACGCCGGCCGCGAGGAACTCCATGCGGCACTTTTCGATGAAGCGTTAGTTCTGACTTACGGACCAATGGTGGCCACGCTTTCCCAAGCGACCGGAATGGCAGTCGATGCGAAAGCGGTCCTCACCGGCACCGCCGCGCCGCTGATCGCGGCGAGCGGACATGGTTTCGACACCGGGCCGGCCGTTGCCACAGCCGACATAGCGACCTATGCCCGACTGGCCGCCGCGAAAGGGCCAGGCGCAAAGCCGAAGCCGCTCTATCTGCGCGGCGCCGACGCCAAGCCGCAGGCCGGTTTCATTCTGCCAAGGCGGAGCCATGAATCCGGGAAGCCGGGTTCTGGAGAAGATCATGCACCAAAGGGAAAAAAATCCTGATGCGCATACCTTTCTTTCAGCCGCGCCGCAGGGATTATGCGCTGGAGCCGCTGACGGTGGCCGACAGCGCCGCCGTTGCGGTGCTGCATCGCGAGGATTTCGTTCGCCCCTGGACCGATGGCGAGTTCGCGGCACTGCTCGAACAGGACACCGTGTTCGGTTACGCCGCGCGCGAGACCGGGCAGGGTGCGAAGCCGCCGGTCGGTTTCGTGCTGGCGCGGCTCGCGGCAGGCGAGGGCGAGATCCTTACGGTCGCGGTGGCTCGCGCCCATCGGCGCCAGGGGCTTGGCTGGCAATTGATCGATGCGGTGCTGCGCGAATTGCATGCGCAGCGCGCCGAGGCGCTGTTCCTCGAGGTCGACGAGACCAATACGCCGGCCATCGCGCTCTATCGCCGGCTCGGCTTCCGTCAGGTCGGCCAGCGTCCGAACTACTACCGGTCGACCGAGCACGGCCCGACCGGCGCGCTTGTCATGCGCCGCGATCTTCGCTAGCCAGACCGTGGGATAGGGCCGGAGCGAATGATCAAGAAATTGCGGATTTTCCTGGCGTTCGGCCTGGTCGCCGCCGGCACGCTGGTGCTGGCGCCGCTGCAGCTCCTGTCGATGAAGACGAGGCTTTGGCCGGAGACGGTCGTCCTCAAAATCTGGCACAGCATGATCCTCAAGGCGCTGGGCATGCGCGTGCACGTCAAAGGCGCGCTCTCGAAAGAGCGCCCCTTGCTCATCGCTGCCAACCACATCTCCTGGACCGACATCATGGTGCTCGGCTCCTTTGTCGATGTGAAGTTCATCGCCAGGGCCGACATGGAAGGCTGGCCGATGATCGGCATGCTGTCCAAGCTGCAGCGCACCGTCTTCATCGAGCGCGAGCGCAAACGCACCTCCGGCGACCAGGCGAGCGAGATCGCCAGACGCATGGCCAAGGGCGATGCGATGGTGCTGTTCGCCGAGGGGTCGACCGGCGATGGCAATCTGGTGCTGCCGTTCAAGAGCACCTTGTTCGGCGCCGCCTCGATGGCGATTTCGGAAGGGGCGGCGGGCCAGGTCTTCATCCAGCCGGTGGCGATCGCCTATACGCGCCTGCATGGCGTGCCGATGGGCCGCCGTCACCGGCCGATCGCCGCCTGGATCGGCGACCAGGACCTGATACCGCATTTGAAGGGTTTGCTTGCCGAGGGCTCGCTCGATGCCGAAGTGCATTTCGGTGATCCGGTGCCCTTCTCCAAGGGTTCTAACCGCAAGGAAACGGCAAGATTGATGGAAGCGAGAGTGCGCGAGATGATGCAGGCTGCGCTCGCCGAGCCGCGTCCCAGTCGTCAGCGCATAGCTTGAAAAACGGACGCGCGGCGCCGTATCCTGCCGGAATTGGCTGTTTTTTGTCGCGGAAAGGCGTTAGAAGCCGCCCGATGGAATTGAACACGATTGAAAGTCACGACATCGGCACCGCGCTCGAGCGCGAGCCGGTGCATGCCCGGGCGGCGAAAAAGGTCTTCGTCAAGACTTATGGCTGCCAGATGAATGTCTACGATTCCCAGCGTATGACCGATGCGCTGGCGGCCGACGGCTATGTCGCCACCGACGCCGTCGAAGACGCCGATCTGGTGCTGCTCAACACCTGCCACATCCGCGAGAAGGCAGCCGAAAAAGTCTATTCGGAGCTTGGCCGCA
>NZ_RZSF01000039.1:0-32980 GCF_004023325.1 Mesorhizobium sp. M1A.F.Ca.ET.072.01.1.1
TGTACTGCCTCTGCGAACGGATGTCACGCGGGCCGCAAATCCGCTATCATCAGTCGAGCGCACGACGAGGAGAAAGGCCAGTGCAGCAGCGCCTCGAGAAGGAATGGGAGCTTTCCATCCGTCAGCGAGATATCGGCCGAGGGAAAATGGCAGCCAGGTTTGCTGCCCGAAACGTTCAACAAGCTCATCCATGAGCGCCAGAACGTATCTGTGGGCTGCCCGGTTCCTTCCGCAGGACGCCGGGATGTCCTTGCAATGCATATCGCCGGCAAAGCGCCGGAACATTCGAGCTCAGCCCACGTTGGGTTCTGTTCGACCGACAGGGACACACCTCAATGGAACCCAAATCATCGCGCGATCTGCCCGGTCCTAAGCCCCGCAAGGACAAGGAACGGGAAAACCAAAAAGCTGCCGCGAAAACGCCTGACAAGACCAACGATTGGGACCGGAACCAGGTGCATGGCGAGGGCGAGAGCATCGGGATCGACAAGGACGAACCATAGGCCGATCCACACCTCAGAGCGGCGTGCAATCTGAGCCGCCCACGATGAGGCTTGCCGCCATCCCGACCATTGGAGTGCTGGCGGAGAGAGCGTCTTTCGAGTTGTCAGCTAAGCGTCAGCAGGCTGAGCCAGATTTGCGGGTCGGTTATCATCTTCGCCCTCCCTTCGAGCACCCAGTTGCATTTGGTTCTGGCTTGACCCGGCGGCGACGATGAGCAGCACCGATCGCATTCGCGTACCGCCACAAACCGCACCTGAAGTTTGTTTCTCAGGTGCGGTTGTTGGCCGGCTGCGGCTTAGCCTACTCTGCCGCGACTGTCGCTATCAGAGGCGACGCTTCGGGCAGGGGAGCGACCGGTTCGGCCCGCCCTTCGAGGTCATCCAGCAGTGCAATCCACAGCGAGATACACAGCCCGACCATGACGACGAGGAAGGGGGCTGCCGCGATGATCGACGCAGTCTGCAGGCCCTCCAAGCCTCCCATCACCAGCAACACGCAGGCCGATGCTCCCGCAAGGACACCCCAGAGGACGACAATGACGCGTGCGGGCTCAAGCGTGCCCCGAGATGACAGCATACCCATCACTATCGAGGCGGCATCCGCTCCCGAGATGAAGAAGATCGCCACAAGGAAGATCGCAACGAACGAGGTGATAGCAGTTCCTGGATATTGTTCGAGCAAGGCGAAAAGTGAGATGGCGGCCCCCTTGGTGTTAACGGCCTCGACAAGGCCGCCGACCCCCACCAGTTCGGAGTGCAGCGCGGTACCGCCCATGATGGTGAACCAGAGGAAGGTCACGCCGCTCGGGATGAGCAGAACGCCGATGACGAATTCGCGGATGGTCCGCCCCTTGGAGATGCGCGCAATGAAGACGCCAACGAAAGGCGCCCAGGAAATCCACCACGCCCAGTAGAAGATGGTCCAGCTGCTCAGCCATTTGCCGTCGCTGAAGGCGGCGGTGCGGAACGACATGGCGACGAGATTGGTGAGGTATTCGCCGAGCGCTTCGGTGAAGGTGTTGAGGATGAAGACGGTCGGGCCGACGACGGCCAAGAAGAGCAGCAGCGCGGCGGCGACCACCATATTCATGTTGCTTAGGAACTGGACGCCCTTGCCGACCCCTGACACTGCCGAAAGTATGAACAGCACCGACAGCACGGCGATGATCGCCAGGGCAATGCCTGTCCCCTCGCCGGTTCCCCAGAGAAAATTCAGACCGCTGTTGATCTGCTGTGCGCCAAGACCCAGCGATGTCGCGGTCCCGAATAGCGTGGCGATGAGGGCGAGAATATCGATCGTCTTGCCAATCGGTCCGTTGACGGCGCTACCAAGCAAAGGGGTGAATGCGCTTGAGATCAGGATAGGCAGGCCCTTGCGGTAGGTGAAGTAAGCGATCGCCAAACCCACAATGGCGTAGATCGCCCAGGGGTGCAGGGCCCAATGGAAGTAGGCATATTCCATCGCGATCAGCGCAGCTTCCTTAGACTGCGGGGCAGCCAGCCCGTGAGGCGGCGCGCCAAAATGGAAAACTGGCTCGGCAACGCCCCAGAACATCAGTCCGATGCCCATGCCGACGCTGAACATCATGCATACCCAGGAAACGGTGCTGAATTCCGGCAGCTCGTCGTCGGCTCCAAGCCTGATCTTGCCAAAACGGCTGATCGCCAGGAACCCGGCAAAGGCCAGAAACATCGCCGTCGAGACAACAAAGCCCCACCCGAAACCATTGATGATCGCTGCAAGCGTGGCTTTCGTCACAGTGGCGAGGCTATCCGGGGCGGCAGCTCCCCATAAGATGAACGCGGCAGTTATCGCTATGGCCGGCCAGAATACCGCCGGATCTATGCCTCGTAGCCTGCTTGTACTCGACATGCTTGACCCTCCCATATCTATTGGAACTATTTCTTCAATACTTTCCTTCGAATTGTGCGTACGCGAAAAATACTGACCTTTCTGAGGGCCAAAATCAGGGACGGCTCAGGTCGCCTCGCAATGAGAAGCTCCGGCCATTCACGTCGTTCTGGATGTGTCGGATTTGCCCCTCCCCCACCACACCCGTCAGGGTAGAAGGGCGGGAAAAGGGGATAGGAGAAAGCCGGCGAGTCAGTAGGGAACCGGTCGATTTCGGGTAGGGCAATGCCCACCCGGGCAAGGCGCGCCATGCTGCGGCGCGTCAATAACGCTCGCTGTGAAAACCCGATGTCGAGTCAGCCTGGTCGCTGGGCTTGCGCGGCGCGATGCCTGTGGACATACAAATTGCCTGGCCGAACCGGCCTGAAGCGGCAAAACTGATAACGTTGACGCCGCGGAGGGATATTTCCTGTCCAATCGTTCCTGCTGCGGCGTTTGGGCGTAGAGTTCGCGATAGCATTTGGAAAAGTGCGACGCCGAAACGAAGCCGCACTTGATAGCTACTTCGACTATGGGCACGGATGACTGGATCAGCATATGCCGTGCGCGCTCGAGGCGTATCTCCAAATAGTAGCGGGCGGGGGAGCGCCCCATCTCATCCCGGAAAAGACGCTCGATCTGCCGCCGCGACAGTCCGACTTGCTTGGCAATATCGCGTATCGATATTGGTTCGGACGGATTGGCGTCCATAAGTTCGATGATAGTCAGCACTTTTGAATTCTGAATGCCGAGCCGCGCGCGCAAAGGAAGCCGCTGGCCATCGCTTGCGCTCCGCACTCGATCGGTCAGCACCTGCTCACATACGCGACTGACGAGAGTTTCGTCGAAATCATCGCCGATCAGCTTTAACATCATGTCGAGAGCGGCGGTGCCGCCGGCGCATGTATAGTGTCTTGATCGACCTCGAAAAGGTCGGCAAACACATGCGCATTCGGAAATGCCTCGGCGAAGCCTGGCAGATTTTCCCAATGGATGGCGCAACGTTTGCCGGAAAGCAGCCCGGCAGCAGCCAGCACATGGGCGCCGGTGCAGAGACCGCCGATTGCAACGCCGCGACTATGTTCCTCGCGCAACCATGCAAAGGCCGACTTGTTCGAATATCGTTCGATGTTGGTGCCGCTGCAGACGATGACCATCGATAGCCTATCGAGGCCAGCCAACTTTCGCCGCTCGTCTTTCAATGACGTGTTTACCGCACACAACACCCCGTTCGAAGCGGACACGGGCTGCCCGTCGATACTGGCCAGCCGCCACTTGTAGGCTTCGTAGCCGAGCATCCGATTGGCTATGCGGATCGGCTCCAGCGCGGTCGCAAAGGCGACCATGGTGAAATCCGGCACCAGAAAGAAGAAGAGAGAGCGCTTGATCGGATGTTCGGCTATGTTCACTGCGGTCACGTCCGATATCGGGAACAGGATGTCGCAAATGCGCCGTCGACGCCAATATCTGCCTTGCTTGTCCCGATGAAGATACGAAGGGATTGTGGCACGTGGCTGTCGAATTGCGCACATTCATGTTCGAGAGCCGTCGCGATGCCGCAATCATGCCATCCTACCGCTACAACTGCCGAGACGCAGGTCGGCGACCTGCGCTTTCAGATAGTGGCGGAGGGATGCTGAGCGACCATTATTAGGCACATTGCCCTGGCAGCAGAAACCTGCGCTTCCGTTTTCGGGACGGAGTTATCGACAACCAGCCATGCCGGCTACCCGGCCCCATTGCAGGCAATCCTGATTGGGGCAGCCATACCGTCACCGGTCAGTGGTGTCTTGGCGGACTAAGCGGATTCGGAGCAGCTTGTTGCACAGTTCAAGGATGCTTCGGCTTTGAGGTGCCTTCCCTCTTCGCTAACAGCTTGAAAACATCATAGTATTAGGAAAATTGCTGGCGGAGAGAGCGTCTTTCGATTTTACCTCTACCGCCTTGAAATCATTTGCGTTTTTCCGTCGTGTGTTACGCAGTTTGTTACACAGCTATCACTGCGTGTCCATTGCGCCGGATAGCCCACGTCATGAGGTCGCTCAATAGTCACATGATATCAGGATCGAGATGGTAACGCTTGATCTCTATAGCCATCTCCGGCGATCTGGTCAGATTCCGAGCGCCTTTACCCAGGCTGAAACCTGCCCGTAGGCGTCCTGCTGCCATTGGTCGGGCGTGCGACCCGCAAGTAGGTCACTGTCCTCGACGAATTTGCGGACATACGTAGGGCCGAGCATCTCCAGTTCGGAGAATTTCTCCTGAATGAAATCGTAGCCCTGAACTGCTTCCTTGTACTTGAGCAGCGGTTTGCAGGCTTCGGCAAGCGCCTCGATGCCGTCGGCGTAGTTGAAGATGCAATAATAGATGTCGTACGCGTCCTTGCGCTTATCGCGCTTTGCGAGCGCATGGCCTTTCATGACGAGCAGGGCTGGTATCGAAGCGACTGCTATCTCGACCTTGTTCTTGCCTCCGCCGATCATATCACCGGTAATCGCCGTCATTTGCGGATACCGCAGCGCAAGTTCGGCGCCGTCCGCACGTATGACGGCGAACTCACTCAGGAGCGGCGGGATATTCTTTTCGATATCGGCGCCCTTGGGCATGAGGAAATCAACCACGATGTCGATTGCAGGGCCGCCATCCCTCGCCGGTACGGACCTCACAAGCTGGAAGCGCCGGTGGGTATCTTTGCGCTGCTCATAGCCAGCGTCTTTCAATGCATCGACGAGCGTCACGTATTCCCCATCCCCCAGCGCCTCAGCATCAAGCGCAAGGTCGACGTCGACCGTCCCGACATGAGGCATGTCCTCATTGTCGAGTAGAAGCCAGGGCACTCCGCCCCCCACGACCGCGAACTTCCCCTTGAAACTCCCAAGAACCTGGCCAATTTCCAGCAAAACGGACTTCACAGCCTCGGTAGTGCGGCTGGGATAGTCGTTTGCCGATTGCGGCTCGCGCGGCGTCAGCTCAGCCATGACAAGCGCTCCGTGCGAAGATGTTCGGCAGCTTCCCTGCCACGCTCGCCGGCTTGCGCCAGATCGAGATACGTCTGAACGAGACCCGTCGTGCGGATGCCGCTATGCGGTTCAATCGTGTCGCGAAGTACGCCGTCATTATCGAGTACGGTAACGACGAGGTTGTCGCCCTTGGCCGCCGGTTCAGCGCGCAGGATGCTCTGCAGAAAGGGCATCATCTCGCGCCGCGCATAAACATAGTGATTGGAAACACGGCCATAGGGCGCGAGCCACTCGGCGGCGGAGAACGATGCGAGGGCGACGCCACCTTGGGCCTCGTCAATAAGCTGCTGCGCTGCGCGTTCGAAGCCCTTACCGTGCAAGAGCGTATAATAGCGTATCACTTCGCCGGGCGGGGGCTCGTAGTTGTCGCGCCAGTTGTCGAGGACGGCGCCGGGTTTTGTGAGTTTGAAGCCGTCTTCATCGCGGCTTCCCCACTCCCGGTCTATCAGGGCCGAGGTAACATTGCTGATGTGACCAAGGCTCACGCCAGACTCTTGAGCAAGGTCGGTAACCTTCCAGGTGCGGTTGGGATGGAGCAGAAGCACCCGCAGGACCTGCGCGGACTTTGGCTTGAAGAGCGAGCGCAGTTCCCGCTTGATCACCTGCGGCCGCGACAGTGACTCGCGTTCGATGTAGATGCCATCGAAGGCGATGCGGCAATTGCCCTCCAGGTCGAGGTAGTGGACAGCGAGCTCGCGGCACGTCTTACGCGCATCCCTTGAAAGGTAAGGTGTGACGAGGATGGGCACCGCGCGGGGGCCGAATTGGGTTGCGGCGGCGCGAAGGTTCAAAGCGGCGTCCCGCACGATTCGTGGTTGGCCGGTTGATTTGACTTCGCAGACAATCATCCACGATATACCCCGGGTGTTAACCTGTGCGACAAAATCGACCTCGCGTTCGAGCTCTGTCCGCTGCGTCTCTGCAGGGATATGGATATCGCTAATGATCGGAATGTCCTCTAGCACGCGACGAATGGCTTGCTGAGCGTCGACTTCTAACGCTTTCAGTGAATTATGGGTTTTCAGCATATGTTGAAAGTAGCATTTTCAGTGAAATTGTCAACGACGTTTCACTCGATTTGCCCATTTCAGCCTTTGTTGAAATGCCTCCGCATAGTGAAACAGCGTCAACTGCAGGCGCAGAAAGGCGCTGAAGGGACTCAAGGGGAAGTAAGGGGAAAT
The DNA here is from genome assembly GCF_004023325.1 of Mesorhizobium sp. M1A.F.Ca.ET.072.01.1.1. NCBI lineage: Bacteria > Pseudomonadati > Pseudomonadota > Alphaproteobacteria > Hyphomicrobiales > Phyllobacteriaceae > Mesorhizobium > Mesorhizobium sp. M1A.F.Ca.ET.072.01.1.1. Next base: position 6,596 of record NZ_RZSF01000039.1, read on the forward strand.
TCGGTTTTCGTGCATTTGCTCAATTCCGTCTTTGTTGGTGGGCACAGCCAAACCGTCACATTCGGCGTGAAATGACGAAGCGCATTCGTCATCTCCTGGACGTTCTGCTCGCAATTTCCCTCAGCGCAGTCCTGTAGAATGAGCCCAGGAATGCGCGTCGCAGTTGCTTGTGTAAACTGCCGGAACTCACCCGACTGCTTAAGGGCCCGTTCCAGTGCGCGCTCCCACAGGTAGACGGGTTCGATTGCAATCAGGTTTCTGTCGTTGAGGCAGTCTATGGGCTCTCCTCCAAGGCTCAGACCTTTCGCCATGCCGGCACAGTACATATCCCTTCTCACCACTCTCATGTCGTCGACCCCACCTATCTCCATCGGAGAGGTGTCCCCGGCGGTGTACTTTATCGTTGCGATCTTGGCTCCGTACTTGTCTGAGTAATTCAGCAAGCAAGTATTAGGCTCTTTCGTGGCGCCGTAACCGTCATCCTTCGGCCCCATATCCCGCAGCGCCACGTTTGCAAATGAAGGCTTCTTCGGATCAACCTCAATGTCATCGAGAATCTTCTTCTGCGTTTGGATATCTATGAAATAGAAGTGCCCGGTAATGATCTTGGAATTGCTGCCTGTCTGGGAGCACATAAACTCAGGTCGCACCGTGGCGACGGATGCTCCGTCGTTCACAAGAACGGAACGCAGAAACGGAACGTGAACGAAGATTTCGTCGCCTTGGCGCGATGCCGGCGTGTCGTCGGCCCCCACGTTGATCACATCCTGTCGCAAAAACTGCATGTTTACGCTGGCCGTATCCAGCCTGAGTATTTGCAAAACATTTGTTTCCGCAGCCAGTATGAAGGCCGCGATTGCTGTGAAGGCCGCAGCCGGGAAACTGATCCAGTCTTTCAAAAACACGGCGACCTTTAGGAGCCGATCCCGTCTTATATCTCCGGCCGTCTTCTCGCCGATGTCGGATTTGCAGACAGGACAAACCACGGCAAGCTGGGGAATTGTGCTGCCGCACTTGGGACAGCTTTTCGTGCCGGGGGGATCTGGCTCCGCCGGCTTTGGGTGAGCTTCCTTCGTCATGGATGATCTCCCGGGAGAAGAAACTCTTGGACCGCTTGAAAGGACCACTTCTGGCTCTCTTCCGACAAGAGCAACCATATGCTGGAGTAGTCTTCGTCATCCCCGCCATCAGGGGCGATTTGGGTGGATCCGACGATTGCTGCCGCGAGGGCAGGTATCGATTCGTGCTGCCAGCAGACAAGAACGGGGGCAGGCTGCTTGACGATATCCTCAGCTGCCTCGCTCTCCTGCCCCTTTGAGTCGCGTGTATCCGGATCAACAAGCAGGCGTTGCGCAAGCGGCGTAATCGTCTGAATGGGCCGCCGGCTTCGACTGCCTGTCCCATCCTTTTTGACAACGCCAGAGGCCACGATCGATTTCGGAACCCGCAGTGGTGCCGGCGGGGCAAAGAAGAGCCCCGCCAGCGCGCCGGCGCGTTGCCAGCCACGAACCGTCAGCGACTTGTCATCCTCCTGGCCGAATTCGTCAACGCCGAGTGCCGGGTTGCCAGGAAGAGGCTTCTCCGCATGCCGGATGATCATGATCAGTTTGCCAGCCATGCTTCTACCCCAAAGGTTTGCTTTCCGGAGTCGGATTTCCAAGCAGGTCGGTCGGCACCAGTTGATGTTCAAAGGCGGCGAAATACGCAGTCCACCGATCGTCTGCGCTTACGAACAAAACGGCGCCATCCTGCCAGATGTCATTGTGGTCGTTGCGGTTGTCCCCTTCGCGGTGGGCAAACTGCTTTCCCGTCGATGCCTGGTTCATATGGGTGTCGTGGATGCCGCCGCCCCTGAGTAGAACCGTACGAACACATAGAGATCCAACGCGGCTTGCCTTGCTTGCTCCAAAATGCCGCTCATCGATGCTACGGGCTCGGGATGGAGGCTCCCGTCCATCGGATCACTCAGGCGCCAGCGGCCAGTTTCCGCCAGAACGTCGGACCGCATGAAATCCAACGCCGGAAGCGCGTTCCTGTCGGTCAAATCGCACTGCCCCGCCTGCGCGGCCTCGAGCGCCTGGATGATCGGGTGTCGGAAGTCGAATACGAGCTTGTATTGGAGAAGATCGTCGGAATCGTCGGTTCCGACATTTATCGCAACGTCCCACGCAGCCCCGGCAACATCTAGGGAAGCATGTAGATGGTACTGAGTCTCGTGGCCGAAAGGCTCTGCCTTGAGGACCGGCGCTCCGTTGATTTTTGCCTTTACGAAACCGTAGCTGAGGGACATGGGACGGACTCTCTTTTTGGAAAGATAGCCGAGGGCGCCGACGTAGCCTGACGTCGTGTCTACCAGGCTATCCGCGGCCGTTGGCATGGCCCTAGGTCGCCTGGCGAGGTGAAATGAGAGATGCCAAACTGCAGAATTAAGTTGGAGGAGCACCAAACCAGAAGTCGAGTTCCCTGATGCGCTGCTGGTCGTACGGTCCCGCCGGTGACTTGATTTGCCAATCCCCGTTATCGGCAAGCCCAGTCCATTTCGGCTGGCCGTTCTGCTGCTGTACAGACTGCCGCCAACGGTATTGGGCGTAGATCTCCATGATCTTGCCGGCATACTGACTTGCCAAGGCGCTGTTACCCGTGATGATCACCATATTTTCGTCGTTCACGCCGCTTGCCTTTGGCCCTAGGTTGTGAGAGCCGGTAATCACCACCGGGCTGTCGCCATAGGGATCGATCACGATCACCTTACTGTGCACCATGGCATGGGCTGTCGGAAGCTTCAGGGTCTCTTTTGCCCAATAGGAAAAGCGACCGGGTATTTCGGCGGGCAGCACCACATCCGAATTTGCATCGATCCGCTCGCCGCGGTTGAACAACACGACCGGATTCTTGGCCGTGCCGGGATTCTGATTGAGCACTCCCTGAATGTAGAGATCCGGCTTGAACGAAGGGCTCGAAGGAGAGGCAAGCTCAATAATATCGTTGAGGAGGGTGCCTCTCGGGCCAGGATTGAACATAGCAAAAAGGATACCTTGCCGGGCTGACTTGATCAGCTCTCCGCCTTGTTCAAGATCGGACCCGTCGTGCATCGGCGTGAACCAGACGGTGGTCCCCTTCGCCTTCGGCGTTGTTCGCGGCTTTGAATTGCTCTCGTAGAGCGAAGTGAGCGACTCATCCCCGTCTGTGGCGAGCACTTTCCATTGATCGAGATAGAATTGGGCGATCGCTGGACTTTCGATCAGCAGGGCGTTGTTTGCCTGCGTGCAAAGGCCGGTCATCGTCCAGTTCGTGCTGCCGGTCCATACTGCCTGAGGCGTCTTGTCGGCATCGCAGATGACCAGGAACTTGTTGTGCGCGAGAGCACGAGGAGCACTCATGCGGTTTCTGACGTCGCAGCCCGACAGAGTTGATCGCGCCGCTTCATTTTCATCCTCGCCTTTCTTCTTCACGCTTCCGTTGCCGAGTACGATGTGGGCCCGCTTTTTGAGGTCCTGAAGCAGGGGGATGAGCTCCGGGTCGTCAAGTTCGAAGAGGGCGGCGTAGACGTGCGCTTTGCCTGCTTTGGCGGACTGAAGCAGCGACACAAGCTTGTCGCGGATCGGGCCGGCGAGGAAGCGGCGAATCTGGTCATTGGGATCCGCAATTGCCTTCTTTAGCTTCGTAGTCGGTGCTTGCTCAGGCAAGGCACGGGCGAGCCATTGGCTGGCAACGATGCCGCGGTTGAAGAAGCAGCTTGCACGCCCGTCGGTTTCGGCGCCGATCTCTGCATTCTCGCTCCAGGCGGAAACAAATTCCTCGGATTCCTTTAACTTGTCAGCCGGTCCGATCATTGCTGACACACGAAAGGCAACGACGTCGCCCGGGTTCACGGCAAAATCGGCCCAAAGATATTTCTGAATTGGCCACTCCGTGGTGGGCTTGCGCGTTCCTTCGGGAACCTGAGGTCCCCCGGCAAATCCGACCCAGCTTGCTACGATTTCCTCAACAAAACCGTCGGCGTCAGCAGGCGCGACCGTGTTTGGACTGTGAGCGCTTCCAGGCGCACGTTTGATCTTCCGGCGCAGCGCAAAGCCTCTGCACTGATCGATGAAGGGACTGCGCCACGCCAAAAGCGCGCTGTCGACACCAGGATGAACGATCAACTCTATGTTCATTGCCCCTCTTCCCCGCTGATGATTTTGCCTAGCAAACATTCATGAAATTGTGACAAACGCATTTATAGTTCGCCGACTTGCCAATTACCGACGATCAAACAGTTCGCTGCTTGTCTGTAGGGAAACCAAGCGGTCTGGCTGAATTCCGCCAACACTCCCTCTAAATAAATGATTATGCTGCACAACTCTATTCGAGCGACCTGCTATCGAAGCAGAGATTGCTAGGTTCACACCCAAGTGCATGAACCATATTATTGAGCCTACTTGGAGTCAATGTACATAATAACTATTCGCATGCAGTCAACTTATAATCTCTGCACAAACTGTACGGTTGGGCGGAGCGGACAGCATAATAATGATGAGCCGGCTCAATGCCGGCAGCTGTCATCTTGCCTAGACTTCGGGTTCGGGATAGACGCTATCAGGCGGATTCAGCCGATCAACGCGAGCTCGGAGCAATCAAGAGGCAGCAAAGGTCTATGGAGTGAGCAACTGGCCGTCGCCCGAGACTGTCCTGTGCCGACCGGTCTCGCCAGCAACCAGCCAAATCCTCGCTAGCTTCTTCGTAGGTGGTCACGCCGACAATAGCCTCATTGGCTTCGACCGCGATTTCATCAGGCACGGCTGCGATTGGGGCGACGGTGACAGCATTCTTCTGCGTGATGCAGCCGTTGATCCGCCTATTCGAGACTCTCATCGATGAAGGCACGCACTAGCCGCAGGTCCGTTTTGTCTTTCGTTGTGACAACATAGGTGCCGAATTTCGCATCAAGCTCCACAACCGGCCTGCAGACGATTTCCGAACAGGGAAAGACGCTGTCCTCCAGGAAGATGCCGACTCCAAGACCATGCAAAACGGCTTCCTTCATGACGGCATAGGTAGTGGCTTGGATCACATTGGAAAATCGAACTCCGACTCGTGAACTTGCTCGAACAAGCTCCGTTTGGGTGAGAGACCCTTCTTCCGGCAAGATCATCACCTCGTTGGCTAATTCTGCTAGCGTTAGCTTCTTCCGAGAGGCCAGAGAGTGCTCGCCTCGAAGCATTGCCACCAACGGGTTTTGGTCAGTTCATTTTTGAACATTCCGGCTATGTCGTCCGGCTCGGTTACGATGGCAATGTCACCATCCCGCGCTTCTAGCCTCTGCATGGTAACGGTCCAGTTCAAGAGGTTGAATGTCACCTTAACGCCGGGGTAGCGCTGCTTAAACCTCGCGATTATCGGCATCCCGGACGAGGAGCGTTGGCGATGATGCTGAGATGGCCATCGGAAAGGCTGCTATAGGAGCTGATCTCCTCCGCCACCAGCTTTTCAATGACGTCAATCCTGTCGGTCAAAGCAGACAGTTCCTGGGCAACCTTGGTCGGGCTGCATCCCTGTTGCCGAAGTCTGGGCAGGTGCTGCTGGTAATCATAAAAGCTCAAAGCGCCGCGGCCTTCTTGCGTAGCCGCTAGGATTTGTGAATATGGTCCTCGGGGTTGTGTAGGGGATTACCATGCGTCGCGTGTGCAGTGTGGGCGTCGCTGCGTTGTTGGCAGCTGTTGCTTTGCCAGCTATGAGCTCGGCATCATCGCTTTCCGAGTTTATCCAGATCATTCAGAACGGCCAGCAAATGTCGCGGCCGATGGCTTTCAGGCCTCCGCAGTCGAATGCATTTTGGCTCGTTGTATCGAGCAGGCCGACTGAAGGAGAGGCCATCGCTCTTGCGCAATCCTATGCGCCGACATTGGGGCCGACTCTGGTCGTCCACAGCAGAAACGGAGTTTTTGCTGTCGTGGCCGGGACGCTGTACCAGGATAAGGCGAAGTCGAACCTCGCGGCTCTCAAGGAGTTGCACATCATCCCACAGGATTCGTTTCTCTCGCGCGGGGACGGGCTGGATGGACTGGTTTGGATGTCTTACCAAAGGGGAGCCTCGTTCGACTTCATAACGCAGCCGAGCTATCTGAGAGTCGTCCAAAGAATCCAAGCGGCCATGTCCAGGCTTGGCCTATATTCCGGCCCTGTCGAAGGATTGATCGGGCCCACGACGGTGAAGGCCTTCAGGGCCTACCTTGCCCGCTTCGACCTGCAGCCGGGCGAATTGCTGACAGAGTACAGCCTCGCGGAGATCGAGCGTAACGCAGGCGATGGCTTCCATAGTGACCAGGAGCGAAACGCCGCACGGGATCTCGGCTTTACGGACGCGCAGAGCTACAACGACGCAAGGTCCGGCGGCTTCACATCTGCAAGCGCATTCGCCCAGGCGAAGAGCATGGGTTTCATTACCCAGCGCGACTACGATGCAGCAATGTCGGGCGGCTTCCGCAGCAGCGACGAATACCAGCGGGCGCAGACGGGCGGCTTCACGGCTGCCAATGAATATCGTGCTGCCGTCCAACTTGGCATGCAGACTAGGGTGGAGTTGGTCGCTTACCGCGCGTCTGGGTTTTCCGATCCCGCCGCGTACCGCGATGCCAAGCAGAAGGGCTTTGCCGACAAAGCCTCCTATGACAAGGCAGAGGCCCGCAAGCTAAAGGCGGCGAGAGGCGCCGCAACGACCCTGCTTTCCGATGCCGAAACCTTTCTGAAGTTGAACCCTCAGACCTCGAATCTCGTCGAGATCGCCGGACAGGCCGCCGCGTTGAATGCCCAGGTCCAGACCGCATCCACCGATGCGCTGAACAATTCGGCGCTCAAGCTGAGCAACTTGCTGATGGCAGTGCCCGGCTACTCCGAGTTTTCGGCATCGCGGGACAAGGAGCGTGCCCAGGCGATCGAAAAGCAGAGGGCTGAAATCTTCGCGGAGCTCCAGGCCGACCGCCAGGCGCTCAAACGCTGGATGAGCAGCCATCTGACGTCGATCAAGCTTCCAGAGGTCGTGCAGGAAGTTAAGGCGCTCGACGATGTTTCCGACACGAACGACCTGGACTCGCTGACCGACGCGAGAGAAAGCGTGCGGACAATGATCGCTCGCCAAGCGCTGGCGGAGGAACTGGATACAAGCACGGCCGCTTCCAGCCAGTCAGGAAACAGCGCCAACCCAGAGAGCAACACCGCGACTTATGCGGTCACCGACTTGAACAAGGCGCTCCTCCGCGGAGCGCTGGAGGACGTGGTGGTCCTCTACAATGCGGGTCCGAAGGCGCCTTCCCTGCTGCGTACGATATCCGGCCAGTTCTCCCTGACGAAGAACCAGGCGTGGATCTGCCTGCTCGGCCCACAGAGAACGCCTGCCTTGGACAAGGCACTGCTTGGAGCTATCGACCCGCTGGGAGGAAAGGAAATAAACGTCAACTCAGACTGCGGGGCGGAAGGGCTCGAAAGCGCCGACCTCTTCCTCGTCCGGCGGAAGAGTTTCCTCGAGGCCCCGCCAACGCTTCAGGCGGCCTATCTCGAAGCGATGGAGGCCAAGACAATCCGCGTGTTCGAGCCCATCCACTTCGAGGATATAAAGGCCCGCATGGATTCGGACCAGGCGCTGGCTTTGAAGATCGCCGAAGAAGTATCGGCAGGAACGCGCGAGGGGTATGGCGGTATCCTGCTGACGAGCTCGTCAGACCGCGTCTGCAGCGTCGTCGAAGGCAACGCTGCCGTGCACGAGGCGGCCATCGGGAAGATCTCCGATTTCGTGAGCATGTCGGGAAGCACGGTGTCTTACCCGTCGATCGACAAAGCCTACGAAGACGTTCGGCACGAACGGTGCCGGGTGCTTTACGCATCGGCCACCGACCTGAAGGCCACCTCGGAAGCGCTCGCTCGCGACGGCGTACAATTCGTCTTCGCTCCGGTCTGGCTCGATAAAGGAGATGCGGCCAGCACGGCTGCCAAACTGGAAGCTGCCAAGCAGGAAGCAATCAAAGCCGCGGAGGCGAAACGCGTGGCCGCCGACGAAGAGAAAAAGATTGCAGCACAGCGCGAGGCGGACGAGAGGAACTCCAGGTCTGCCCGTCAGGCGGATCTGCGCCAGAAGAACGGGCCGGCGGCAACCGCGCTGCTGAACCTCTTCTCGGATGGCCTTAAGAGGGCCGTCCTAGGCGCTACGGACAAGGCCAAACCGTCTTCCGGGATCAATATGGAGACGCTGTTCCCTGACTTCGCCAAATGGAATGCCGGCCTTTCGCAAGACAACTGGAAGCCCACTGACGTGACCTCGGAGGTTAAAGATTACGGCACCGTCAACTGGAAGGGTCGGAACTTGGACGGGATCGTCGTGAAGGCGACGGTGAAGATGGCGAGCGCGGAGCGGGGACAGTACAAGGACGAGTGCTTCCTGTTTGGCGCCGTGGTCGATAATGAATTCAAGATGGTTCGCGATCCCTACGAGTCCAGGTGTAGCGACACTGACACTTCCGCGCATTGGGCCGTCGGACACGAGCTCAAGAGTCTTTGGGTCGCGAATTAAAGGGAGCTGACCTTGATTGGTCGCAAAGCCGGCCTGGTTGTGCTGCTTCCTAGGCCTGCCTGAGTGCGAGGACGAGCGTCAAGGATCTTTTAGGGGCGAAATTTCTGGTGCGCCAGGATTGTGGCCCGCGTTCGCTTCGTCGTGCTTGCGAAGGGAGCGCCGCGCGCTTCAGAGAGTCCGCCCATCACTTGTTTTTATGTAACCTTGACGCCGCTCGCTGTTCCAAGGACCGGGTAACCTCGGAAAGGCACGGACCGCGTATATCCGTGTTGAAAGCAGCGGTTTCCGGCCGCACTGCAGCCATTCGAGAACAGCAGATGAGCACTTCCGGCGCCTCCGACTTCCAGCAAGAGCTTGATGCGCTTTCATGTTGCCAATGAATGACCGTGATAGATATGCTTGGCTTGGATCTCGCCGCCGAGTCACAATGGATAGCACGAAATCATTCTTGATCGCAAAAAGGACTCTAAATGGCTACCGGGACGGTGAAATGGTTCAATTCACAGAAGGGTTTTGGCTTCATTCAGCCTGATCAGGGCGGCCCGGATGTATTCGTGCATATTTCCGCCGTGGAGCGCTCCGGGCTGCGGAGTCTCAATGACGGCCAGAAGATCGGTTACGAACTGGTGCAGGATAAACGTTCTGGAAAAACGTCGGCCGGCGAGCTTCGGGCGATCTGATGGGGGCTTTACCGGCTGCGCCGGTAAGTCTTACGCCTTCCACGTTGTTGAGCGGAGAAGAGCCTGCACGTGCGAGGAGAGGTCGAGTTCGCCGCGCGCCTCGATCTCTAATAGGCCTTGCCCACCTGCAGCCAATGCTGGCGCCGCGGCTGCAGGCAAGCAGAACATGTCCGAGCAGCGAGCAGCCGTTATGTTCGCGATTTTTTTTCGCGCGACTTTGCAACTTCTGACTTGGTTGCTGCTGCTGCGGTGCGAGTTCCTCGTTTCTGCTTTGGCGCCACGGTCGGTTCGGATGGCTTTCGGCCCAGGCCGGCTGCTTTTGCCAGTGCAGACCGGGTGGCGGCGTAGTTCGGAGCCACCATTGGATAATCGGCAGGCAATTTCCATTTCTGCCGATACTCATCCGGGGTGAGATTGTAGTGGACGTTCAGGTGGCGCCGCAGCGACTTGAATTTCTTTCCGTCCTCAAGGCAGACGATGTAATCCGGTGTCACCGATCTCTTTGTCGAAACCGCCGGCTCCTGCTTAGTGGTAGTCTCCGTTTCAGGCGTGCCAACCCGCTGTAGGGCAGCGTGAATATCCCTGATCAGCTTCGGGAGTTCTGGCACCGGTACCGGATTGTCAGAGACGTATGCGGAAACTATGTCGGCGGCGAGTGCTATCAGATCGCTGTTCTCTTGTGGCTGAGCGGATTCGGTCATGGTGCTTCCCTTGAGGTCCATCAGTTACAATACACCCCCATTTGTGCAGTTTGTGCAGGTGCATTGTCGAGATCGCTTTCTCAATGACGAAATCATCCGAACCGCATGAATTCCGTCGATGCTAAGCCAAATATCTCATTGATTGTTGGGGCCTCACCGCGCATTATCGCCTTGGGATGGGGCCATGGCAAAATTAGCGAACGCTGCTGAATTCGAAGTCGTGGTGCAGATTCCGCCGCGGTTCGACAAATACGTCGATGCGGCGATGCTTCGGATCCAATCGCTCTATCCTGCCTGCCGCCTCTCAAGAATTGACGGCGCGATATCCATAGGCTCGTCCGGCAGTGTTACCGAGGATCACCTTCGCGGGACTGTTCTGCACGCCCTCTATCGCGAGAAAATCTATGCGGAAACTTTGTCGATGCGTCAGGCGCTCTTCAGGGCGGTAACCGGCCGATGAACGTCTGGCCGCTGAAATTTCGCGAGACGTCGGACGGTTCGATCCTCTTTTGCGACGACGCTGGGGGTTTCTTCAAAGCCGATCACGGCTTTCTGGACCGGTATGCCGCCGACGAGCTGGCTGCCTCCGATGTGGCGTTCCTCAAGGAGGGGGGCCATGGATTCGACCGAGAGTTGGATGTCCACTGGACGTCGTTCGCCTACAGGTGGGCGCGGCGGCAGTCCAAACCGCACGAGATGAATTACGTCATTCTCGTCCCGACACTAAGGTGCAATCTCACCTGCGGCTACTGCCAAGTTTCGCGCGCTCCTGAGAATGCCCTTGGTTTCGATTGGTCGCACGAAACCCTCGAAGGAGTTCTTTCCTTCCTTGACGGCTTGCAAAGTCCGGACATCAAGATCGAATTTCAGGGTGGCGAGCCTTTGCTGCGGATCGATCTGCTGGAAGCTGTTCGGAACTTTTGCCGGGAAAAATTTGCGCGACCGCAGTTCGTTGTCTGTACGAACCTGCAAACGCTGGACGCACGTGCATGGGCTTTCCTGGACGCCGAAGATACCTTTATCAGCACCTCGCTCGATGGAGATCGCATGACCCATGAGCGTCAGCGCACCCACGACCACAAGGTTACCGAAACTTTCTTCCGAAACCTCGAGATAGCTGTTTCTTGCTATCCCGAGGGGAAGATTTCGGCCCTGCCAACAGTCGACGTTGCCAACCCGCCCGACCTCGAAGGACTTCTCGACAATTATGAGCGATACGGAATGCGATCTGTCTACCTGCGCCCGATAAACCACCAGGGATTTGCCCGGAAGCTCGATCAGGGCAGCAACGTACTGGCGCGCTGGAATCGCCTCCATTCTCAATTCATCGACGTGTTGATCGCTCGCAATCATCGGACTGGCCGCTTCATGGAGGAATACTACTTCAGCCAGTGCCTGAAGCGTGTGCTCCGCCTGGATCAGGACAATCACGTGGACATACGCAACCCCAACTTCTTCGCCTCCGACTATGTCGTTATAGATCACGATGGCCACTTCTATCCGACAGACGAGGCCCGGATGCTGTCCCGGATCGGCCGTATAGATCTCAGCATTGGCGATGTCACGACGGGGATAGACCGGGCAAAGGTCAACCTTCTCGATTCCGGAGCATTCAATCACTTCGATCCGGATTGCATCCATTGCGCCTATCAGCCGTTCTGTGGAACCGACGTCATCGATGATGTTTCTCGCTACGGCCGGGTCGACCTTCCTAGGCCCGACACGTGGTTCTGCGGCCGGCATTTGTCAGTCTTCGACAAAGTGTTCGAGGTGCTCTACCGCAAGGACGAGCCGGCCCGCGCCTCGGTAGCCGCGTGGCTCGGCGTGAACACGTGGGGCGACAGGATGGCCCCGGTGCATTCATGATTCCGCTGCGCATCAAGGTCGAGGCAAATGCTGATCGGCCCTTTGTCGTGCGTCTGCGCTCGTTCGAGGCGGGGGCGTGGAAGCAAAGCGCTGAGGAATTGAACCCCTTCGACGTGGCCTTGGAGCGCGTCGGATCGGAAGGAGCTGACTATGCGGGCGAGGGCGGCTCAATCCGAGTGCTAGGCATTGATCCTTCCAACATCGACGGGGACGTGTTGTTGGTAAATCCCCGGCGCGGGACCGCGGACCGCCTCATCCGCAGTTCCTCGCAGCACAACACCTTTCTGGTGACCGAGCGATGCGACCAGGTTTGCCTGATGTGCTCGCAGCCGCCCAAGCAGTACCATGTGGACCTGTTTCCATATTTCGAGGCTGCGGCGTTGCTTGCCCCGGAAGGCGCAATGATCGGCATTTCCGGCGGGGAGCCAACGCTTTTCAAGGCCCAGCTCTTCGGGTTTCTGGAGAAGGTCCTTGAGGCACGCCCGGACCTTTCTTTCCATGTTCTGACGAACGGCCAGCATTTCGATGAGGATGATCGGGGGCCGATGAACCGTATCGATCAGGGTAGGGTGCTTTGGGGGATTCCTCTGTATTCGAGCGACCCGGCTGTACACGACGACATCGTTGGCAAGACAGGCGCGCACGCGCAGCTCTTGGAGAATCTCGCTCTGCTATGCCGCCTCGGTGCGTCGATCGAACTTCGCACGGTGTTGATGCGCCCGAACGCTGATGGGCTGTCTCATCTGGCAAGATTTATTGCAACTGCTCTTCCATTCATCCGGATATGGGCACTCATGCAGATGGAGAATATCGGCTTTGGCCGCATGAACTGGAATGCCCTGTTCTACGACAGTTCAGAGGGCTTCGACGTAGTCGGTCAATCCATCGATTTCGTCAGAAGCCGCGGCATCAACGCCCGGCTTTATAATTTCCCGCTCTGCACCGTCCCGGAACGATACCGCCATCTGGCACCCCCCACGATCTCGGACTGGAAACGTGCTTATCGGGAAGAATGCACTGGATGCTCGTTGAAGCCCCGATGTGGCGGATTTTTCGAGTGGCATCCGCGTGATCACGGATATAGCAAGTTGGGAGCTCTCCAATGAAGAAGCGGCTTTTCGCGATTCCCTCTCTGCTCGCGGCTGGGTTCCTGCCTGTCAACGCACAAGCCTATCCGATCAAGCCAACTTTGGATGGCGACCTCGGCAAGACAAAATCGCTGTTCGATATCTTCAAGCTTGATCATATATATACCTTGGCTGGGCATAGCAGCCACAGCTCGCACAGCAGTCACGTCTCGCATTCGAGCCATCGCTCCTCGACGGGCGGTTATTCCTACATTCCGCCGTCGCCCAGCACGGCACCCAGCGAGCCCGCCCCGCTCTATAGCGCGCCATCCGCGCCAGCACCGACCTACCAGGCGCCCGCTATCGCGCCAGCGCCCGCACCGCTCAAGACGCTTCCGGGCAACGCCTACCGATTCAAGGAAATCGTGCAACAAGTCGAGTTCGCTTTGCTCGCGTTCGGCTATTACACCGGAGAGATAGACGGCGAGATGAATTCCGAACTGAGGGCCGGGCTTCAGCGCATGCAGTCAGACTACGGGCTAAAGGTAACCGGCACCATCACCCCCGAAACGCTGACCGCACTGAGGATAGAGGCGCGTTGACCGCTCAGCCGGCCAGGGGGAGGATGGCCGCCTCGCGCTTATCTATGTCGCCATTCCGAAACATGGACCATTTCCGAAAAGCGGTAGTCTATTCAGCTTTGTGATCTCGTCGCGGCGGGGCCGAGCGATCCTTGGTTTCTCCGAGGCACGTTGAAGGGCTTTAGGACGCTGGCAATAGCAGGTGGACGTCCGCCATCGAGGGAAGAGGCGCACGCCCGTCAATGAAGTCCAAGACACGGGCAGGGGGTCGGCGGCTGGCAAAACCGCCCGGGATAGCCCGCATGAACTCTTTGATGAGCTGCAGGCGGTTCCACTTCGAGTCCCTGGGCTTACAACAGTCGGCATACCGCAACGTTTCCGAGCCGCAGCCGCAGAGCTCATTGTCTTTGCACTCGCTGAGGCGATAGTGGACCTGCAGGGCAAGCGGGCTTCCAATCAGCGCATACTGCTTTCCGGGCCAGAATCCGAAGACCTCAAAGAACAATTGCCGCGCTGCCCATACGGTATAGAGGTCGAGCAGCGTCGGAAGATCGCCGCCCTCGGTCCATGCTCCGTCGTCAGGTGCGAAAGCGCAAATTGAGCCGTCCTGAAAGTTGGTGTGGCGGGGACCGATCCATTTGGGCCGACTGTCGGTCGCTGTCCAGAAGCCCCAGGCGCGGGGACCAATTCCTGATCGATAAGGGAGAGCCACGAGAAAAGTGGCTTCCCGCGTCAAGCCCGTGAGGATTGAGCTTTTGACGAGAAGCCACAGGCCGTCTTTGTCGGGGTATACCGCCAATGTCGGATACGCCTCACCGGCGCCGCTCAATTGGCTTTCGTAGGCTCGTTGAAGGTCGCAGCCGACCCGTGATGCGGGACCGGACGCCCGTGATCCACCGGGCGCCCCTTCCCGTCGGGCGGTCCTTTTCCGTGGTCTGGTTGCGGGTCTTCTCTTTCTTTGCTGTTCATCTGCTCTTTCCTTTTGCGTCTGGTGATCAACGGAGATCACACCATCGGTATGCACCCGGAGTGACCCGTTCGTGTGCAGGGCCGCGCCGATCTGCCGCAACAAAGATTCGGTCTCCGGCGCCAAAGCGACTTCCCTTGGAATCGGGGATGTGCGAGTCTGTGTCACTTGCACAGGCTGCGCTGATCTGCGCTGCCGTGTCAAGGTGTGTCATTCGCACAGGCAAAATGCTTTCGTTTGAAGAAAAACTGGTCCAAGCCGTCAAGAAGAAGCGCGATGCCGACGGGTTGAGCATTCGAGCCCTTTCGACCGCCGTAGGAGTGAGTTTTTCCACGCTTGCCCGGATTGAGCGTGGAGAGGGCCAGCCAGATAACAATTCCAAAATTCGACTGCTTCAATGGCTCGGCCCGTATGCAGACGAAGCCGGCCTCAGTTTCGACAAAGTGGCGTTTGTCCATTTTCGTGCCGGACGAAATGTTCAGTCCGGCACCGTTCGAATGCTGCTGCAAGCCGCCGACTGTCTTCGCCAATCATTGGGAAGGACGAGCGCAGCGGGTGATGAAAGCGATATCGCTGCCTACGACGCCGTAACGCTTTCGAAGGAGGAACTCGAAGAGACTGCAGAGCGGTTCCGCGCGGATCTCGGCTTGGACAAAGACAGCCCCCTCGATAGCCTTCGCCTGGAGGTCGAGGGTATAGCAGTCGTCCCGCTATCCAAGAGCAATTGCATCGACATGCGAATTGTAAAGCAACTGCGAGGTAGTGCTAGCGGCGAATGGTCGGCGATGAGCGTGCCGTTGGATTTGGAGAATGACCGGTGGGCCGTTCTACTTAACGATAGCCACACAGTGGAGCGCCAGCGTGTCACCGTGCTCGAAGAGTATTGGCACATTCTGCTGGGGCATAAGCTCACCAAAATAAGCAAGGTGGCCGAGGCCTTCGGCCGAACCTACGATGCGATCGAAGAGCATGATGCTTACTATCTCGCCGCCGCATCTCTGCTGCCCAAAGCTGCCATTTTCGAAGCCGTGGCCCAGAACCTCTCGTCAGCCCAAATAGCCGGGAACTTCGGTACCTCCTCCGAGCTGGTAGAATACCGGATAAAGCGGCTCGGCCTGTGGCGTGAGTACACCGGCAAGCAAATTAAGCTGACCCCAGGCTGAAGATGGGAGACGAGTGCTGCAGGCCATCTGGCACGGTTTCCCTCTTCAGGAACGTCAGACAGGCTGTAGTGCCGTCGTGTGTCCGCTTGCGGCGTAAGGCTGCCCTTCGCGGTCGAGCGTCCGCCTTGAAGCCTCACTGAAGTCTGCTTCCCGCCGAGTCGAAAGCTGCCAATCCGCTCGAGGCCCCATCTCGGATCGGTGGCTTCCAGGCAAGCCCCGATCTCAATTGACCCGAACAGAGACGCAAAAGCCAAGTTTGACCCGTTGGCGCACCGCAGCGAGCAAACGATCCCACGCGAAAATCTTGACGAGCACTCGTGCAGAGTTAACGGCGGTAGCGTTTTGCCCCGTCTGACCGTAAACAGAGAAGATACTGGGCAGACACGGCGCCGTCCGATCGGCTTGCGAGACGCGCGTGGCGCGGCGCAAGATTAGTGATAGAGAGAGCAAAGTGTCGATTGAACTGCGCCATCTTCGAGTTTTCCTCGCGGTCGCAAAAGAGGGCAATTTTTGGTGTACGGCAGAGCGACTGAACATTGCGCAACCGGCGCCCGCCAGCATTTCTACCCAAGCACAGGCCAGTCGTTCTCTCCCTGAGGCGGCGGGCTTTCCCTTCCGCAGGAGGGTCTCGGACTTAATTGACTCGGTGCTGACTTTTTTTGGGTGTATCCTCTTCCAGTCGTCCCGTTCCGAACAGAGGCAGGCATGTTAAGGCACGGTGTAGTGGACCCGGCTGAGATCACAATCCTCTCAAAAGCCGTGAGCGATTATTGCTCAAAGCACAAGATCGCGCGCGCGGATGACCGCGAACAGATAGCGATAAAGGTAATGGACCTTTTCGGACAGGGCATAATTGACCCTGATCAGCTATTGGTGGAGCTTGAAAAGGCCGGCTAGCGAACCTGGCCGCATACATCCGTTTTTTTGAGTCGATGATTTCCGTCCCGTGCGGCTTGCGACAACAGGCGATCCTGATTGGCCAAGTCGAGTCCAGTAGTCCAGCAGGTACCAGGACGCTCAGATGGTGATCGCAGCTGATGCCCAGGCCAGTTGCCAGGACATGCCGGTGCTGGAGCTTCGTCTCTCCTAACAGCATGTCTCAGCGCCAGAAGCGCCTTGCGTCGACAAGGGCGTCGTGTGCCTTCGCGGCGTCTTTGAGAAGCTTGGACTTGTCCTCGGTGCTGTAGAGATCCTTCGCGCCAGCCACGTCCGAAAGCTCCAGCGCCGCCAGCATATCATGGGCGGTGGCCAGATCGTTGAGACTGCCGAGCTGATCCTGCAGGCTCTCCATCATCTTCATGAACCGTCGATGGCGTTTGGCTTCCGCCTTGCTGTTGTAAAGCGGCTCGAAGAACTCCGCCGCATAGCGCAGTTTCTTGGCGGCGATGCGTAATTTATGGCGGGTCTCGTCATCGGCATCGACGAGATTTTTGCCGGCCTTCGCTACCTTTTTCCAAAACTTATCAAATACACCGGAGGCGAAATCCCTTGCCGGCTGATCGGCCAACGTTTCGTCCGATTGGTCGGTGCGCCAGTCCCTGATGGAGACCCATTCTGTGGCCTCGATCATCAAGGAGCGGGCTCGCACCGAGGAAAGCGATGCTTCGACCGCCGCATAGGCGTCGTCGCGCGCGTTTTGAAGACGGCTAGAAAGAGCCTCACTCGAAGCCCGTCCGATCATCACGTCGATATTGCGCGCATCGCCAAATTCCGAGGCGAGCCATTTCAATTCTTCTCGCAGGTGGTCGAAACGGCTATCATGGAACAGCGACTTGCAGATCGAGCAAAGCGAGCGCAGCCGGCGCAGCGACACGCGAGCCTGATGCAGGGCCTCGGCATCGCGGTACCAGCCCAGCACCCATTCATTGAGACGAAACTGTCTGAGACAGGCCGCCGCGATGTGTGCGAAAGCCGTTGTCGCGCTCATCTCGGACGTGAGCGGGGTCGAAGCAGCTTTAACAGCACCAGGTGCCGAGCCAAGCAGATGATAGCCCCGTTCAGCTTTGCTCAGCACTCCGACATGCGTTGGTGTGATCAGGTCGACTTTCCGGGCAAGCGCGAACATCGCTCTCGCTGAGCCCGCCTTCTTCTCGAATTCGATCTCGCAGAGCGGCGCCTCCCGATCGGCTGCGACGACCTTGCCCAGATCCAGTGCGACTTCGATCATGGCGTCGCCATCCGTCACATTCCAGGAATGCCGTTTGACATGAACCTCGAACAAGGGCGCGAGCTTTGAGCGATCCTCCGCAAGCAGGTCGCGGATCTGCGGATCGTCAAGGATCGGTGTATCGCCGGCGACCGGCTGCTCCCATTCCTCGCGTGTGAACGATCCGGCCGCGGCGCCATTCCCGGCTTTGACGGTTTGTATGCGTTCATTTCCCGATTGCCGGATGCGAAGCGACAGGCCGCGCTTAGACAGGTCCCATCCGGGAGTGTCGAAATAGATGGATATCTGCTGGAGAATGGTGGGGGAGGATCCAAACGGATTCTTCTTCAGGAGCGACCGCGCACCCGATTGCGAAAGCTCGAGCTTCAGTTCCGTTTCCTGCATGATGTCTCGGCGTCGCGTTGCGGCAACCCCACCCCCCCAATCGTGCGTCATAAGACTGTCACAAACAACCGCCCGCCTCGGCCATTGTGGCCGGACCTCAAGCCGGCAGACGAGAATGAGCGCGCCGGAACCACACTTGTCAGTCCTCGTTCATCCGACATGCTAGAAAAGGACACAGCAGATGGCTACCAAAGAAAAGAAGAAGAAGGTGAGCCGCGTGGTGAAGGGTCAGGAGCTGGAGGTAGAGCACCTGACGGAAATTGCGGACGTCTCGCCGAGACAGGCGCGCGCCTTGTTGCGCAGCACGGTGCCGATTGGACCAAGCTCAAAGACGAAGCCGAAGGTCTCAAGGAAGAGGACTGAAATGTCGCGGCGCGGTTCTTTGCCTCTTCGCCCATTGCGGAGCGGCTAGGGCCGCTCTCGTTCGTATGACGCCCAAGCAATTGATCAAGGCGGCACGCAAGGAGCACCCGAACGCCTCGAAGAAGGACATCGCCCGCGCGGCGTTCTTCTCGATTATCGCGAACGCCGATCAGGACCGCGGAAAGGTCAAGAACCTACAGGCTTTCACACTGGCCGAACGTGTAGACGATGGCCGTTGATGGCGCCTGCGTCTGACCAATGCCGACCGAATGGCAATGCGCGAGCAACAGATTGAGATTTGCCGCAACATGATCGAATGGCGCGGTCGGGCGGACAAAGCCGTTCCACCAAATGGAAGCAGACCGGCGCATGCCCCCAGAGTCGAGACATCTACCTTCGGTCTCGCCTGAGCGATTAAGCGGCCTTGAGTTCCTTCAAAGCCTTCTCGAAGGCATCCTTGATCGGCTTGGATACATCCTCGCTCGCTCTCAACATCCCGCAGGGTCTTGGCCTGTTCGACAGAAATTTCAATCTGTTTGTTCACGCATCATCCGTCGCATCCGGGTTGCAAAAATGCGATAGATCTAGATATAGGGATATATGGATAAAATCAAAGCAATCGCGGCGCTCTCTGCGCTCGGCCAGGACACCAGGCTAGAGGTTTTCAGGCTTCTGGTGCGAGCCGGCCCGGATGGTTTGCCGGCCGGCGAAATCGGCGCGCGGCTTGGCGCGGTCCAAAACACGATGTCTGCGCACCTGAAAGTGCTCGACCATGCCGGGCTTGTCCGAGCCGAGCGTGACGGACGAATAATCCGCTACGTCGTCGACATGACGGGGTTCAGAGACCTGCTTGCCTACCTGATGGAAGATTGCTGCAACGGCAAGCCGGAGCTCTGTCAGCCGATCATCAAGGCAGTTACGTGCGATTGCTAAAGGCGGGATGCCATGAGCGATCCGATTTATAACGTCCTGTTTCTCTGCACCGGAAATTCGGCTCGATCGATCATCGGGGAGGCGATCATCAATCTCGTGGGCGCAGGCAAGTTCAAAGGCTACTCGGTTGGCTCGCACCCAAAGGGCGCAGTCCACCCTTATACCATGCAGCTCCTGAAGAGCCTCAACTACGATACCTCTTTCGCGCGCTCGAAGGACCGGGAAGAGTTCGCCAAGCCGGGCGCGCCCGAGATGGATTTCGTTTTCACCGTCTGTGACGATGCGGCCAACGAATCCTGCCCGATCTGGCCGGGTCAGCCGATGACAGCGCATTGGGGCGTGCCGGATCCGGCAGCGGTGGAAGGCTCCGAGGCTGAAAAGCACCTGGCCTTTGCCGACACCTATCGGATGCTCAACAATCGGATTTCAATCTTCGTCAGCCTGCCGATGAACAAGCTCGACAAGCTCGCGCTACAAAAGAGCCTGGATCAGATCGGTCGCAACCAGCTTGCACTTGAGAAGAGCCTGGATGAGATCGGTCAGGTCGGTCGCAGCCTACCCAAGGCAGGCTGAGCCAATGGTCGTCGATTTGCCACGCCGCCTTGTGGCGGAAGCCCTGGGCACCGCGATCCTTGTCGCGACCGTGGTTGGCTCGGGGATCATGGCCGCCAAGCTGACCAATGACGTCGCGCTGGCGCTGCTCGGCAACACGCTGCCGACGGGCGCTATTCTGGTGGTGCTGATCACCATCCTCGGTCCAATCTCTGGCGCTCATTTCAACCCGGCTGTGACGCTGGTTTTCGGATTGCGGCGCGAAATCACCGTCAATGCTGCCGTGCTCTACATCCTGGCGCAGATTGTCGGCGGCATCGTCGGCACGCTGGTCACACACGGGATGTTCGAGCTGCCGCTCGTCCAGATTTCGACGCATGCGCGGACAGGGTCAGGTCAATGGTTTGCGGAAGCAGTAGCCGCCTTCGGCCTTGTCTTCACCATCCTGGCCGGGTTGCGCTTCCGCTCCGATGCCATTCCGTGGCTGGTCGGACTCTACATTACCGCCGCCTACTGGTTCACTGCTTCGACCTCCTTCGCCAACCCTGCTGTGGCGATCGCGCGCGCCTTTTCCGACACCTTTGCTGGAATCCGACCGATTGACCTGCCGGCCTTCATCGTTGCCGAAATTCTCGGCGCCATTGTCGCTCTGCTCCTTGCCGGATGGTTGCTGGCGGAACCGAAACCCGCCTCCGTGGCGAACCCGAAATTGAAAGCCGCCGAATGACCATCACCATCTACCACAACCCCGACTGTGGCACCTCGCGCAACACGCTGGCGATGATCAGACAGTGCGGCGAGGAGCCTGAAGTTATCGAATATCTCAAGAATCCGCCCTCGCGGGAGAAGCTTGTGGAGCTGATCGGCGCGATGGGCATCACGCCACGCGATCTCTTGCGCGAGAAGGGCACGCCCTACGCGGAGCTCGATCTCGGCAACTCAAAATGGACCGACGACCAATTGATCGACTTCATGCTCGAGCATCCGATTTTAATCAACAGACCGATTGTCATCTCGCCGCTCGGCGTTGTCCTCGCAAGGCCATCGGAAGCCGTGCTCAGCATCCTCCCTAATCCGGATATCGGTCCGTTCACGAAGGAAGATGGCGAAAATCTCACTGCCACGGAACGTATGCTCTGATCGAGATCAATCGGATCTTGCTTCGTTTCGTGGACCGTCATTTCGTCGGGGCTTGACTCTCAAGCGACTGAAAGGTGCAGCGTGAAGGCGCGTTGGAAGCTCGACAAGCCGCTCCCACCCGATTGCAGCATGTAGCTCAGGAAGTAGGGGAGGGTCGCGCGTACCCCCGAAAACTCATTTACGAGGATGGTCGCGCACCCTGCTGCATAGAGAAGCCCGCCGATAGGTGCAAGCCTTCGCACGCTAAACCGCCGGGTGAGCGAAGGACTGATCAAGACTATTAGGATAGCGGTCGCCATGCCTGCTGCCGAGATCGAGCCAAAGAAGATCTCGTCTCGCCCAATCGACAACAGGTAAACTGGAAGCAGCGCAAAGATGCCCATCGCGAAGGAAATCAGGCATCTTTCAGCGATGAACATACGCCTATACCACAGAATACGAGTACTGGCGGTTGAAATAGTGTGCCGGTTCATTTCTGAATCCATGAAGTTGTGTGCTGTGTCGCCCCGGAGCGATGTTGTATTGCAGGGCTATTCGGACGTTCCGTGCACGCATATCTTGCCGTGCTAAGAGCACGCGTGCGCAAACCCTAAGTATCGCTTTGCTCCAACCCTCCATCTTGGCTGCCCGTGCCATGAACCACGACAGTCAGCCTGCTGCCCGCCTGACAAAAGAGATCCTCAAGATTCATGCCAGTTTGACCGATCGAGCCGTAGAAGGAGTTTTGGGTTTCTTTTCAGTCGATTAGCCTGGAGAAGAGCTAGAGATCGGCTAAAGAGGCCCCTATCGTGAACTCGACAAACCCGACAGAACATGTCGGGCGCCGCCTTTGAGGCGGCTATGCCTGGCTTCGGTGAGTCACAACTATCCTACAGGAGTTGAGAGACGGGGAGGGGCTCAGAAAGGCCGCTGCGAGATGCGGTACGACACGATGCCGATGCTGCCGCGCGGAACGCGCCTGCGACCACGCATTATCCCGGTGGGGCGCAACAGCGATCGAACTTCGAGGCTAAATGCGGTCGGACGATACGCGCGCCTCGACGGCCGATCCCGAAGAGGGCCTCCACCGAAAAGCCAACGGCGCTGAGACTGGGCGCTGCCGCATCTGGGATGGGTGGTGGGGACCTGTAGCAGTTGGTCCATGCCGACCCGGTTTATATTAGCCCGGGGCTCCCATCGCGGACGTGGCGGTGCCTTAACCAATAGAGCCTCGCCCTATCGGCAGGCGATCATGCCCGGAGCCGGAAGTCTGCGGTCCGAAAATTTTTCTGGACGAAATGTGCTCGGTGCCGATTACACATCGCTGGCGCGTTAGCAAGCCGGCCTGCATTGCGATTATATCGGCCGCGATGGTCCGGTCACTTTCATCTTCGTCGGATGGGCAACAAAGGCGGTCCCCTTTCGCGTTCTGCGGCCGCCTCCTCTGCCGGTCAACGTTCTTTATTGCCGCATTCCAAGGCCTCAATTGATGTCTAGGATGAAGCGCCGATTAGGTGAACGGATAGGCCGTGCGTTGTGGGGATAGAGCGAGACAAATCGAGCAATATCCGCAGCGTCGACCTGCACCGGTTCTTTTGCCAACATCCATTCAACGCTCTCGGTGCAGGGCGGCGTCGTCAATGATCCCTCATAGGTCCAGTAGCTGAGCGAGGCCGGGAGAAGCCCGCTGGGATCGATATCGGCGGCCATTGACGCGCCTGGCCGCGCAGGAAAGACTGCTGCCAGGCTTGCAAAGCTGGCATTTGTCGCGCCTGGTCTCAGAAAGACTCCCAGGACGCCAAAGCTGTCGCTCTTTGTGTCCTTGTGGACGAAATGCGCTTCCATCGGGAAACTCTTGCCAGCTATGCGATGCTCGCTTGGCGTATGAAAATGGAATTGGATCAATTCGAAAGTACGATCCCCGCGGGTCAGCGTGCTGCCTCCCGGCGTATTGATTTGAATGGTATGCCCGTTATTCACCAACTTGCAGGGGCTCTTGTGCCAATCTACTGAGATACGCGGCATGTCGGCCTTGACGGCGTCGGTAATATCAATAGGTGACTGCTGCGTACCCGCCGAACAGACGAAATTCTTCCTGTCCAGATCGGCCCAGTGCTCGGGCCCCACCTGACCAGTGTATCCCCAATGGGCCCCATCCGCCCGCGCGGCCGCGGCGCAGATGAGGCAAACGCCCTGTGCAGCGAACCCTTTGATCAGGTGACGACGGTCCATATTGCTTTCCCTTCCTAACGCGAATTGATGCTCTTCCAATTGAAAAAAAGGGCCATTGCGAGGACGCACGATCCAGCGAGTTGATCGGGTCCCGACATTGGGCCCAAGCTAACCAGGCTTCACCCTCCAGCTTTCGAACCACGAGACGAATCTGGCTGCTTCAAACCATCTCATCAGCTCTAACGAGCAGCCGCAACCAGCCTCTCGGCAAGTCTTGTCCGGCGAGCGATTATCTCTGATCCTTCATAGGAAAGGTGACCGCTGTCCCGGTAAAGGAATTTGCCATCGATCTCCGTCTTGCATGCTGTGCCGTCGCACAGAAAGTCGTGATAAGAAATGACCTCTACGCCAGCCTTCAAGGCCACTTTATTCAAGAGCTCGAGAGTGCTGGACTGACTTCGGCGGTATTGTGCGACGTATATTTTACAGTCGCTGTAACGCCCGACAATAACAATTCCACGTGCCTTCCTTTCAAGACAATCACCGATGTCGATGTTCCCAACCGGTGGAGGAGCAAGAACGACCACTCGCTTGCCCCGGGCGCGAACGGCATCGACGAGAGCCTTGATGCCATCAACGGCCTCATCAATGGAAAGATTGACCTCGGTGAAAGTACCTTTGGTCCTCTTAAGCAGCATGAATTGATCCGGCGCCGCGACGCCAAACGGGCTTGAAATGACAACGGTCTTTATTTCGGGTCGAGCTTTCAAGATACGCAAAACGCTGTCATTGAAGCGAATACAGCTCTCGCCGAAGGCGCGGGAATAGGGCGACGCTGTCGACGGCTTTGAGAAACCGGCTATTCCGACAGCAGGCAGGCACGCGCTCATCGTGAGCTGAGCCAGTCCCGTTTCTCCGATTGTCTTGGCCAAGCCGGGAACCACCGCCATGGCAAATGAATCACCCCAGACCAGCAACTCGGGTTTGTCGGTCGTTTCGCAGTTGCGATGGATTTCCTGAGGAGGCGATCCGGGCCTGAAATCACACGCCGGTCCCAAACCCTCGTTGATCCGTCGGATATAGGCAAAGTCAATGTTGCTTTGGGTCGCCGCAATGGCGAGCGAGGGCGACAAGCCGAGCAGAACCGATACAGCGAGGAGACCCGAAGACAGCCGTAAACGGGACGTCGCATAGCCGCGCCGGAACGGCTCCTCCACGAAACGGTGAAGAACCCAGCTCGCGACAAATGAGAAAGCAACTGCCGCATAGATCGCAAGGGCAGGTGTATCTGCGAGCCAAGCGGCCCGGACAAAGACGAGCACCGGCCAATGGATCAGATAGAGAGAATACGAGACGTCTCCTATCCTCGCCATGCCTCGAACCGCCACATTATCTTTACTGGGTGCAAGCAGGAGGACCAGCGTTGCGAGACAAACCACAGCCGCACCCGCGGCCGGATGAGGGGAACCAATGGGGACAACGGCAATAAAGAGAAGCAATGTGAGCGCCGGTAGGCGCAGCTTCGAAAGCTTGGCAGCCACGTTGGGGCTGATGGGAAGCAAGGCACCGAATGAACCCAGGGCCATTTCCCAAAATCGGGCCGGCAAAAGAAAAAATGCGGCGGATGGATCGCGGGAGGCTAAATAAAGACATAGCGAGAAGCTGGCAACGAGGAGCACGCCTACACCGGTCAGCCACCATCTCCTCGGAGCCAAGGCCAAGAAGGCAGGGAGGAGCAAATAAAACTGCTCCTCGATAGCGAGTGACCAGAAATGCAGGAGGGGCTTCGTTTCGGCGGCGCCACCGAAGTAGTCGGACTGAAACCAGAGAACGATATTGCCGGTGAATGTGAGGGCCCCGAGAACCTGGTTTTGGAACCCTTTCAGCTCCACCTCCGACAGGAAGAAAGGCGCAGCGATCGTCGTGAGCGCAATGACGACGTAGGCAGCCGGCAACAGGCGTTTAGCACGCCGGTAGTAGAACTCCCAAAAACTGAACCGTGATTGCTCAACATGCGTCCTGACGAGACCCGTGATCAGGAACCCCGATATGACGAAAAAAATGTCAACGCCAAGATAACCTGCGGCACCCGGTCCAAGACGGGCGTGATAAAGAACAACCAGAAAAACGGCCAAGCCTCGCAAGGCCTGAATATCGGTTCGCAAATATTGCGGCATGGACTACCTAATATAGAGGTGACTTTGCTGAAGTGAGGGCACGGCAGTTACGAAGACGACCGGGGTTTTATCCTATCGGTTGATTCCTTCGCGTCACCGAATTCCCAAGGCTGGACGTCACTTCCATGCTTGCGAGCGCCATTTGCACACGTGTGCTCGACGTGCTTTGAAACCAGTCAGATCGAGATTTGCCCCATTTCAGAAAATTCGAAAAATCAATTGTTTCGATGGAACTTATCCACACCGTGGATCGTAGGGTGGCTGCATAACGATTGAACGTCGGCTCTTTCTCTTACCATTGCAGAAGTGATTGCCTTGGCAGTTCGGAGGCTGTTGCACATCCAATCGTCTATTGTCGTATGCATTTGAACACCCACCCGCCGAACCGCGGCTTGGGGATCGTCTTTCTGATTTCCAGACAATCATATGGTCGTGCTGCGTCTTTGTGGGCCAGCTCCTCACATCAGCCTGACGATGGGTCTGGTCGCGCAGTTCCTCTCCAGTTTCATCTCGCAGAGGCCATCGTCGAGACGGGTACGAGAAGAACACGGGAGCAGAGTCTGATGAACCTTTTCCGGTGATGAGACATGGTGGAATTTGTTATGCTCTGTCGTGAGCGAACCGCTCAAAGAAAGCGAATCTCGCCTCAAATGTTTTCCGGCAGATAAATCTCAAACGGCAAGAACGTCTGCCATGGCGTCTCTGCGGTGCCTGTCTCGATTGCCCTGGCCATCAGCGTCACCAACTCCTGGCAAAGCAGGCGCAGGGGCGTGGCAACCGCCATCGTAATGATGTCGTCCGCGAGCGCTGCTCGCGACTCTGGCGTGATCTCGTTGACGATCGCCAGGAGATCCCGACCATCGCCCTCTTCCCGGAGTGCAGCGATGGCGCCCTCCGTGCCGCCGCCGGCGACATACAAGCCGACAAGTTCGGATTCGCGTTGTATGATAT
>NZ_RZSF01000003.1:0-65085 GCF_004023325.1 Mesorhizobium sp. M1A.F.Ca.ET.072.01.1.1
ACGCCGACACGGTGTTCCAGATCGCCTCCCTTTCGAAGCCGATCTCGGCTACCGTCGTGGCCGCGCTGGTCAGCGACGGGGTGGTATCCTGGGATTCGAAGATCGCCGACCTCGATCCGGCCTTCCGCCTTGCCGATCCCTATCCCACCGGCGAACTCACCATCCGCGATCTTTTCACGCATCGCAGCGGCCTTCCCGGCACTGCCGGAGACGACCTTGAGGGCATCGGCTACGACCGCGCCGAAATCCTTCGCCGCCTCCGCTTTGTGTCGCCATCATCGAGCTTTCGCGCCGGCTATTCCTACAGCAATTTCGGGCTGACCGAGGGTGCCGTGGCGGCCGCGAAGCCGACAGGCAAGCCCTGGGAGACGGTCGCGGAGGAAAAGCTCTACCGCCCGCTTGGAATGGCAGCGACCAGCTCCCGTCACGCGGACTTCATCAGCCGCGCCAATCGCGCCGCGCTGCATGTCAAAATCGACGGCGTCTGGGCCGCAAAGGTCAAGCGCAATGTCGATCCTCAGGCGCCGGCGGGCGGCGTGAATTCCAGCGCGCGCGATCTCATGCAATGGATGCGCCTGGTGCTCGGCGACGGGGTTTATGCCGGCCGGACGCTGATTGCTTCCGATGCGCTGCGACAGACGCATCTGCCTCACATGGCGCTCGGCCGCAATCCCGTAACCGGAGGCGAGTCTTTCTATGGCCTCGGCTGGAATATTGATTTCGGTCGGCACGGCCTGAGCTGGGGCCATGCAGGCGCCTTCAGCGTCGGTGCGCGTACGGTGGCGACGCTGTTTCCGCAGGAGAAGCTTGGCATCGTTATCCTTACGAACGCCTTCCCGACCGGTGTCCCGGAAGGGTTGTCCGACAGCTTTGCCGATCTGGTCTTCGACGGAAAAGTCGAAAAGGACTGGGTCGAGGCCTGGGACGGAATCTATGCCGGGATGCTGGGTCCGGCGATCGCCGCGGCCAAGGCCGAATATGCCGCGCCACCGTCTCCGCCAAGGCCGGCCCGGCCGGCCAGCGCCTATTCCGGCCGCTACGCCAACGACTTCATCGGCGACGCGACCGTGTCGAGCGCGGGCGACGGCCTTGTGCTCGAGGTCGGGCCGGCCGGAGCGCGGTCCTATTCGCTGACGCATTTCGACGGCGATCTGTTCCTGACCCATCCCGACGCCGAGACGCCAGACCGGCCGGCGGGCGTGAGCTTCGTCGTCGGCCCCGATGGTAAGGCCTCGGCGATCACGATCGAGTTCCTCGACGACAATCGTCTTGGCAGGCTGCAGCGGGTGGGTGACTGATCGCTTCACCCAGAGCCGTGCGGCTATTCTGGGTGAACGACAGTATCAAAACAAAGACCAGCGGGCTCAGGATGCCTGCCCGTAGCGGAGCAGCTTGAAGCAGTCGCCGCTGCCCGACTTCGTCTGCGTCAGCACCGGTTTCGCGCGGTCGATCCATTCCTGCTGCGATTTGGTGTCGGTCTCGATCGCATCGACCGGTGCAAGGGCGACGAAACTCTTTCCCTTGCTGAACAGCCAGCAGGCGCGGGCGAGAAACCGCCTGCTGCGCTGGCGCAGCAGGTCGGCGTCATAGAGGATGTCGAGCACCTCGTGCTTGATCTTCGGTTCCTTGTCGGGCTTGGCGACCGCGGCTTCGACCGCCTCGTCGCCGATCGCCTCATGCAGGTCCTTGTAGTCGAGGGCTAGCTGCGTCGTCGCGTATTTGATCTCGTTCTCGTCGCGGACGATGTTGAACCACAGCGTCGGATCGATCTCGTTGACGACAAAGGTGGCTTCGAGGTCGCGCGACAGGTTCAGGATTTCGAAGTCTCGAACATCGACATCACGTTCGACCAGCAGGATCTTTTCGACCTGCTTGGCGAGCTCCGTTCCCCTGGCGGTGATCGCGGCGTTGCTTCCGCCGTGTTCGGGGCCGACATAGGCGCTGCCCTCATCCAGTATCTCGTCGAACTCGCCCAGCGTTTCGATGACCGGGGCGCCGCGGGCAACGCGCGCCGCCAGTTTGGCGAGAACCTGCTGCAGCTCGGTCTCGCGCTTGCGCTGGTCCTGATAGTTCTGCTGGAACTAATAGACAGTTTCTAAGCGACTGTTTTTACAGCATTTTTCCGCTTTTTAGCCGCACCGACTTCGCGGGTGCGGTTATTTGCGATGCGTTTTGACGCTGCGATTGAAAGTCGTTTGCGGTCGGTTTCCTTGGTATAGATTTCGGCCGTTGAAAGTTTGGTCCATCCATACATTGCGCAAAGTTCATGCGCGCTTGCGCCGTCGTTGGCTGCGATGGTCGCACCGGCTTTGCGTAATCCATGCGCTCGGCAATGGGACGGCAAACCGGCTTTCTCGCATACGCCGGCAAACCATCCGCCGAAGCTTTCGGGCGAGCTAAACGGCTTGCCTCGCGACGTGACCATAAAGGCTAAATCGCCGGTCGGCGTCGCGTTGATCGACTTTTGCAGTTCCGGCCATATCGCGAGATAAACCGTGGTGCCGGTCTTTTCCGTCCGCAGCGTAATCAGACCGTCGCGGACGTGCTGCCGGCCGACGCGGATAACGTCGCCGCGCCGCAGCCCGCAAAACAGCATGATATCGAGCGCGAGACGGGCGCGGGTGCCTACCTTATGAAACAGGCGGAATTGCTCGACTTCCTCGACGGTCCAGCTATGGAAACCGCCGATGGTCGCTTTGATCAACTCGACGCCATCGCAAGGATTGCTTGCGACGTGACCGGCCTTAACCGCCCATGCGAACATTTTGCGGATTGCTTTAAGCGAGTTGTTCGCCGCAAACGGCGTGTCGGCTTTCGCGTCCATCGCGGTTTGTATGTGTTGCTTGCGAACTAGCTTGTAAGGCTGCGATCCGGATTTATCGACAAAACGTTTGAATATGTGATCCCGCGTCTTAAGCGTGGTCGCTCGCAAAGCCTTGTATTCCGCGCTTTGTTTGTATCGATCAACAAGCCATGCAATCGTTTCGACCGATGGTCGCCCGACTGCTTGCACGACAAGCTTGCCGGCAAACGCGGCGTTGTATGCCTCGACGTATTCGGGCGAGTTGTACGGATCGGGCAAACGGACGCGGATTTGTCCCGGTCGTCGGAAATACCAAACGTATTTTCCGTGGCGGTTTTTCTCACGAATTTCGTAAAGTCTGCGGCGACGCGGCATGTTACTATGAACGCTGTTACAATCGTCCATAATTCAAAAACCAATTTCGATTGGTTTGTCAATTCGTTCGTCGGTCGTTTGGTTAAGCTTGCGGGCCGTCTCGGCTGGAACAAGCTTGACGTTCACGCCGTTGACTTCGATCACCGGCACAAAGCCGGCCTTCGATGCACCCTTACAAATCGCCGTGATCTGCTTTTGTGTGAGTAGTAATTTGCGCGACATTTCCCTATGGCACTTGCGAGCGGATTTTCTTCCACAAATGGCGCTCGCCATACTTCTTAAGGGGTAATGCGCTTGCGTTGTCTACTGTTACAATTCGTGATCGTGGCCCAATCGTTCCGGGCTTGTTCACGTTTTGGTTGCGTTGGTTGAGCGCGCTCTAACGCTGCAACGCAAAAAGCGGCCCGGAATGGTCCGAACCGCTTTAGTGCAATGCAGTACGATACAATATTTACGTGCATTACATTAGAATGTGCGCATTATTACGGTTCCACGCGTACTTAACAAATTCTAATGTTATATTTCGGATTTGTTGTGGTCGCCAATTATAGCGTTATACGCGTCGGCAAGATCGGCCATCTGATACAGTTCGGCCGTTGCCAGTTTCCGGCCCTTGTCGGTGCCGTCCCGCAGCGCTGCGATCAACAACGGCACGATCCCGCGATAGGTTGGCGCGATGGTGCGGCCGGGCTTGGTGTTGTCAGCGGTCTTCATGTGTCGTTTCCTCCGTTGCTGCGGGCGTATCTCGCGGATCAACGCGCCGACGTACATCTTTTCGATTTCGGTTAGTTCGGTCATGGCTGCGGCTCGGCTTCGACCGGGTAGTTTTCCGGGTGCGTCCAGCCGCGAGCGCAAGCGCGACAAATGCCGGTCTTGCGCTCCGTTTCGCCGAAAAGAGGAACACCACATTCACGCGTTACCCATTCCTCGCGCTTTGCCGTCGTCTCGCCCGTCGTCATGTTGTACGATCCGTGCTTGACCAGCATCCGCCTAAGCTTGGTGCAGTTGTTTGCCATTGTCATGCCTCCGGTTAGAACTGGACGCCAA
Organism: Mesorhizobium sp. M1A.F.Ca.ET.072.01.1.1; assembly: GCF_004023325.1. Classification (NCBI taxonomy): domain Bacteria; kingdom Pseudomonadati; phylum Pseudomonadota; class Alphaproteobacteria; order Hyphomicrobiales; family Phyllobacteriaceae; genus Mesorhizobium; species Mesorhizobium sp. M1A.F.Ca.ET.072.01.1.1. Next base: position 4,226 of record NZ_RZSF01000003.1, read on the forward strand.
GCGCCACGAAGAAATCATGTTCCGCTTTGTCGAGCGTGTTGTAAGCAAGCGCCTCGCAAAGCGAGGAAAGCGCGATGCGCTCGAATTCCGGCCCGCTGGTCGTCTTGGTAGTTTCAGCGGCGTTTTCTTCCGCAGCCATCCAACCATGAAAGAAACCGGCCTTGTCGGCTGCTTTGCGGATTTCGTTCCAGTTGGTCGGGTTGGTCATCTGCTTAACTCCGTTGGTTGCAACGGTTGTCGCATGATTTGCGATGGTCGTCAACGGAAAAATTGCCATTGGTCGTTTAATTTTCCGGGCGGTAATTTCTTGGTCGTTGTGATGCTCGACGTTCCGAACGCGTCGAAGTCGCACCACGGATCAACCGTACACGCGAGCCTCCGGACGGGATCAACCATCGCCAGCGCAACAGCATGATCGGCAACCGGCCCGAACAGCCATCCGGTACGGTTGCCGCGCTTCACGGTGACGTAATAGCCGGTTGTCATGCGTACCGGCTCAACGTCTCGATAAAGCTGTCAGCTTCGGTGCGGTCGCGGAACAAGGTCGGATCGTCCCAACCGTTGCGATAGATGATGCCGCGAGGCTCGACGGCAACCCGGCGCGAGTGACCGGGATAAACGCGCGAACGAATGGTTACGTCCGTCGCTGCCCAAAGGATACCGTTTTCCATTAGATCACCTTCAACATGTCGCGGCTGAAAGAGTAGGGTGCGCGAACGCCGTCCGCGTTGACGACAAACCATGCGTTCTTGTAACGGGTGTCGCGCTCGGCAACGGTGTAGGTCTTGCCGTCGAGCGACAACACGACCGACGCGCCAACGCTGATTGCCTTGATAGCAGGCTTGCGAGCCTTTTTGGTCTTCGGCATCGCGGGAAAGAGAAAGGCGAATTCGCTACGCATCTGATTTGCTCCGTTGTTGATATCCTTGTCGCATGGTTTGCGATGGTCGTCAACGGAAAAATTGCGATGGTCGTCAATTTTATTCGGGCGGTAACGGCTTCGCCCATTTCGGAAAATCCTCGATTAAGCAACAGCTAGGCGCGCCGCCATCAACGGGCCGATAATACACCATTCCAAGCGCAATCTTGGTGACGACGTATCGAGCCGGCTTGCCATCCTCGCCCAACACGCGAGCGTGTAAAAACTGGCGTCCTTTGTACGGTGTCATTGGAATAGCCGCCCGTTATCTCCCGGCGCGAGCGGTGCGGCCGGCTTCGGCGCATCCTGCAACACGCGGTCAAGCGTGGCGTAATAGCGAATGTCGTGCGCGTCTTCGATGGTCAACCCAAGCGGATAGCGCTTGATCAACTTCCCGGTGACGTGCCGGCCGGTGCTGGCGTCAAGAATGGTTATTTGCTGCATCACACAATCCGTTCCGCTAGATGGTGCAAGATCGCCTTGATTTCGTCCAAGCTGTTCGCGCGGTCGATTTCGTTATGCAAATCCTCGCGCTCAACAATTAGCCGCGCCTCTTGTAAGCTAATGCCTTTCGTCTCGCGAAGCATCTTGATCCGGGCTGCTTTGTCGTCCGTCATAGCCGTTCCTTCCTTACCCATACGTGCAGACCGGCGCGGCGGTATATATCGCGCATCTGCCGTTGATAATCCATTGCCTCGACGTTGCTCCGGAATGCCCGGTAAAACCATGCCGCACCGTCCATGTGGACGGTTACGCGGTAGCGGTCGGCATTGCGACGCTCGACCGGTGCGGCGCGTTCTGGCGGCGCTCTATGGGCGGCTGCGGGCAGCATGGCTTTCGTACCTTGAACCGCAGTTGAGGCACCGCGCCGGCCGGTACGGATCGGCAACGAACCGGTGCGCGATGGTGTCTGCCGGGTGCGGCAATCCAAAATAGCGCCATGCGTCGAGCGGCGTTATGAATTGACGACCGGCCGGCACGATGAAAACGAGATCGTCAATATATGCGATTGATTGCGGCGCTGGTTTCTCGTTCCATTGAACACGTATCCTGTCACCATCCTGTGCGATCGCAACGCCAGTCCGATCAAACCATTTATGCCGTACCTTCATGGCTGTTGCTCCAATGTCTCGGCTATCTGGTTGAATAGGTGTGCGGCTTCGCGAAGATCGTCCGCGCTAAACGCAATGTTCGGGTTGTCGATATCGAGGAAGACGGAACGCGGCGCGTTGTCCACGACGTTGATACGGCCATAACTGCCGGGTGCGACCGGTTGCCGGCGTCGCTCGAATGCTGCGGCGATCTGTTCGGCTGCGGTCGGTGCGGGCTGCGGCTTGCGACGTGCCATCCAAGGGCGATTGCGTAGCGCGGTCATCGTCAAACCTCCACAATGAACACCGGCACAACGCGCGCGCCTATGTTGTCCATCGCTTTTTTGATTACGGTCGGGTCGGTAAGGCCGAACACTTCGGCTACAGCTTCAATCAAACCTTCCGGTGTTGCGGCTGCGGCAGGCCAAAGGTTGCCGTCCTTGTCGATCACGCCGAACGCTGCGGCTTTTGCTTTGTCGGTCATCATGCTTCTTTCCGATAGGTCTTGCCCTTGACCGACTTGTGACCGGGCTTTTGGTTTAGGTGATTGGACAAAGCCGACTGTGATAAACAATGGACGCGGGCGGCGTGGCTTATGCTTTCGAATTCCTCGCCCGTTTCGTTGCAGATAATCCGCATCTTTGCGCCAGCGTAGGAAAAGCCGACCATGTTGCAAACCGGCTTCAGCTCTTGAACTTGGCGAAAGCGCAAATTGTTGACCGTCACTTCGTCAAGCGATGTCAGTTGAAGCTTTACGATGATCCCCTCGTTTGCGCCGAAAAGGCGTATCCATTCGCTGTTTTGGCGAGCGTCCGGGCATTGGAACAAATCGAGCAACTTGCAAACGCCGATATAAGCTAATTGGTCGGTTGCGTCGTGATGATGATACAAACACCAAAGTTTGCCCAATTCGTGCGTCTTCGCGACAACAAACGATTGTGCTGGCGTCGTGACTAGGTTTGCGGTTGCGGGGAACATGCGAGCCTTTCAATATGTCTATAACATGCAATCTATGCCGATCCGCTCGCGGCGGTCAAGGGGAATTTGTTGTGAAATTTGTCTCACGTTTGCGGCGGTAAATTACGCTAATTATGGCTCGCTGCGGGTCCGCAAATACATAATTACATAATTTGTCGGTAATTACATATTTTGCCGGGTTATATGGCTGACTTATATAAAACAGACCGCATTTTCCAATCTAGTAGAGCCACTATCTATATAAGGTATATAGTAGAATATATATAAGGTTTCTAATAGATAGATGGTAATTAACGGTAATTGTGTAATTTAACGAGTTAGATAGATATATAGATAGATAGATAGTGGCTGCAAGAATAGGAAAACACCCGTCCAAACCATCTAAGTCAGCTATCTATGCCGTTAATTACAGACACGAAAAAGCCCGTCCGAATTAACGGACGGGCCGGCAATTAACGGGAACTGGCGAAGGCGCTAGACGGGATCGGGAACGTTGCCGCCGCTGGTCTTGCAATTGCGAGGATCGCGCCGGCCGAACCATTCCGCGTATTTGACTTCGGCAAAGATATTGGGTTGGCATCGCTTCGCCATCGCCTTTGCATCGTCAAGCGTTTCGCCTTCCGTCATGCCAACCCAACGCCGATCATAAAACATATCCCAAAAGCGCATTTGCGTTAATCCTTGTCGTTGATTACTGCCGGAACGGAACCTTTTGACCGCGATCCTTCAATTCCTGCTTGCCTTCGGCAAAGACCTTGCGGACGTGGCGCATTGCGTCATCCATGGTGAAATGGCCGTTGGCGAGCGCGAGCGCTTGCTTTGCCGCTGCGGTGTAGCCGAGACGCATTGCGGTCAAAAAGATCGTATGGCGGAACCGGAAGCGCTGTTCGGCGTCCGGATCGCGCAAGGCGACTGCGATTGCCGTTCCGCGCACCGCGCTTTCGAAGACTTCGCGCGGCGTCATTTCTTCCGGCATCGGATTGGCCGCTGCGGTCGCAATCGCGTTGGCTCGCAAATGCCGGTTGGCGGGCGTCATGTGGGGATTGGGATTAAGCATTGATCGTCTTTCTAATGATGGCGGGCAGCAATTCCCGCGTGTTGCATTCGAGCGGAAGGATTTCCGCGTCTTTGAATTGTTGCCAAATTCGTTGCGTAAGCTTCGGTAGTTCCTCCGTTGTGAATGCTTCGGCGTAAAGCGGCGTGGTCGTCAAAACCAGCTTTTCGCGTCTGCCGCGTCGTGTGAATTCGCGAGAAAGCCAGAACGTCGCGCCGTGGCTTTGGATGACCAGATAGAAATGACCGATGGTTGCCGATGTAGCCGCATCTGGCTTAGGCATGGTGTCTAGCTCCGTTTGATAAATTGCCTGATCGTGGCTGCGATCTTTTTGCTATCGCTGCCGTTATGCCGGCCGTGCGACATGACGCCGACGCGCCGGCCGCAAAGCAAGATGATGTCGTGCCGGGTTCCCGCCTCGATACGCCAGTCAAGCCCGGTCGCCCGCAAAATCCCTTCGACTTCGCGATAAAGTTTCGTCCGTATCGGTTGGGACATGGTGCCGCATGGCTCCGTTGGGGAATAGTTAGAGTTTTAATTGTGTTTGCGATGGTGTCAACGTGAAATTTGCGATGGTTGCGAAAAAATTGCTGTTGCAGCGCACCATTGGAAAACCGATTTGCGACGATTGACCCTAACCGGCCGGATCGACTATATAAATTTGTGTTAGGAATGCGATAACCATATTTTAAGTCTTCTGTTATGAATGCGTTGGCACCAATCAGCTTTACAAGCGCATATCGGCAGTTGCGGCCGGCTGAAAAGCTGTTTGTCGATAGCTATGTGGCGAGCGTCGAGGCGGAAGCCGAACGGCGCAACGAACGCATTTCCAACGCGCTTTATCGCCCGATCCCGGCCGAAGCGGTCGAGGCGTCGCGCGGAATGCTCGAAAAGCCGATGGTGCGGGCGGCTGTTGCGGAACGGATCAATGAGATTGCCGCCGCGTCCGAATTGACGGTGCAGCGGGTTATCAAAGAACTAAGCGCGATGGCGTTTAGCTCGATGGGCAATTACATCACGATTGGCGAAGACGGCTTTGCCTACTTCGATCTTGCCAAATGTACGCCGGAACAGTTGTCGGCAATCTCGCACGTCAAGACGGAAGTCAGCGCCAGCGGTCGCGGGCAGGCAAAGCAGGAAATCAAGCTGCACGACAAGCTTTCCGCGTTGCGCGAGCTAATGGCTTATATGGGCTTGCGCGATCCGGACAACCCGCATTGGCGCGCCGAGAATGCGCGGCCGGTCAATGCCGCCGCTTTGCCCGGTGACGTGTCGGACGAAGCGGCGGCAGACGTATACGCAAAGATGATCAATGGTTAGGCGGTCAGCGATCCCGCAGCCGCAAACCGATCCCGGCGCGGTTCAACGTGTCGCGCCGGTTGCGCTCGCGGTGGATCGCTTCAAGCTGTTCGTCGGTCAAATGTGCGGTCGGGTGAACGTTGACTGGATCGGCATGCATGACCTTGCCCGGCCCGATACGCATGATGTCGCGGGCGTAATCGCTATCCAAAAGATCGGACGGCTGCGGCTCGCCAATCCAACCGGCAAACTCGGTATTGCGCAAAATCTCGGCTGCGGCGCGCCAAGCGGACGCCTCGCGAGCGTACAAGGCATGTTCTTTGACCTTGGTCTGTTTCTCCGCCATCTTTTCGGCGTTCGACGCGTTGCGTTCGAACACGTCGATAATCTGTTGCGGGTTGGTCGCTCGATAAAGCTTGGTCATTGGTCAATCCAGTCGTTTGAGAAATTCGAACCAAATGTCGCATTCGATAATGTATTGCCAACGCTGTTTTGCCGGTCGCCAATAGCGCATAACAACTTGATTGTCGTCAACGACGGCGCGGACGTGAAAGCGCGTCGGTTCCCCGCCATGACTGGCAAGGAAAGACGCGCCCGGTTTGACCCAATCCGGCAGCATTGCCTAAATCTCCCGCGCAAACCGGTCGTAAGGCTGGTTTTTGCTGAATTCCTCGCCGTATTGAGCGAACACAACGGAAAAATCTTTCGTTGCCGCTTTGAACGCGTGTTCGGCGTCATCGTCGGTAGCGAACGTCGCGCGAACTGTCGTCCCGTCCGCTTTTACTGCCACAAAATAGTAAAACATGGTTCGTTACTCCGATGGCTTGTCGATGTTTTCGCGACGAAGCGTGATCCGAACGCCGGAAGGATTGGCACGACGATTGGGATAGGCGCTTTCGCGATAAATTTTGCGAGCTTCACGAAAGCTATTAGCTTTTATCAGGCATGTGTGATCCGGACTAGCCGGCGAGGCGTTGTGCCTGTCAAAAATCTGATACTCGTTCATAATTGCACCAATCCGTTTGCGATGGTCGTTTGTCGCATAATTTGCGATGGTCGTCAACATGTATTTTCCTGATAATGCCGATTTGATAGGTTGGCGCGAGCGGGAAACCGTAGCCGATACCGTCAAGCCGTGGAAGCCGGAACCGCTCGGCCGCGAGCAATGGCCGCCCAATTATGCCGCCGTGTACGCATGGCGGATCAAGACGCTTGCACAGTTGCGAGCCGATAAAGCCGCGCTGGCGTCCGCTCGCACGTATTACAAGACGCGACCGGCCGAATTCATTATGCATTGGATGGATACTTACGATCCGCGCCGCGCGGCGACGAAATGGATACCGTTTGTATTCTTCGAAAAGCAGTATGATTTTATCACGTTCCTGCATGAGTTGCGTACCGATGGCGAAAGCGGCTTGTGCGAAAAGTCGCGCGACGTTGGCGCTACATGGGGTGCTTGCGGGTATTCTGTTTGGTCGTGGCTGTTCATCAAAGACGACGCTATCGGCTGGGGATCGCGCAAGCAAGATTTGGTCGATACGCTCGGTGATCCCGACAGCATCTTTGAAAAGCTGCGGCTGTTGATCAAGCGTCTTCCCGACATTTGGTTGCCGGAAGGATTAAAGCAGAAAGAACACATAACGTTCATGAAGCTGATCAATCCGGCCAACGGATCGGTCATAACGGGCGAGGCGGGCGACAATATCGGCCGTGGCGGTCGAAAAACCATGTATTTCAAGGATGAAAGCGCGCACTACGAACGGCCCGACAAGATCGAGGCGGCGCTAGGCGACAACACAAACGTTCAAGTCGATATTTCGTCGGTCAACGGCCTTGGCAACGTCTTTCATCGTCGGCGCGAGGCGGGCATTGACTGGCAACGCGGTCGCAAGATCGATCCCGGCTTTACGCGCGTATTCGTTGTCGATTGGCGTGACCATCCGAACAAAACCCAAGAGTGGTACGATACGCGCAAAGCCAAGTATGAGCGCGAGGGTTTGGCGCATCTGTTCGCGCAAGAGGTTGACCGCAATTACAGCGCTGCAATCTCGAACACGATCATTCCTTACGAGTGGATAACTCACGCGGTCGATGCTCATTTGAAGGTGCCATATCTGGCGGAATACATCGCTAGGAACGGCATTCCGAACGTTTGGACGGCCGGGCTGGACGTTGCCGACGAAGGCATTGACCGTAACGCGCTGTCAAAGCGGCAATGGATTATCTGGCGATCCGTCGAGGAATGGGGCGAGCGCGATACAGGCGTCACCACGCGGCGCGCTGTCGCTGCTTGTCGCGGTATTCGCGGGATCAAGGTTCAATATGATTGCGTTGGGCTTGGCGCGTCCGTCAAAGCCGAGTTTAACCGGCTTGTTGACGAAAAGCTGATCACGCCGGATGAAATCAAAATGGTCGCGTGGAATGCCGGCGCGGCAGTTCAAAATCCCTTTGACCGCATCGTTCCCGATGACGAAGAAAGTTCAACGAACAAAGACATTTTTCACAACATGAAGGCGCAAGCGTGGTTTTCGTTGCGAATGCGCTTTTACAAGACATTCAAAGCTGTGACAGAAGGCGTTGTTTACCCGGTTGACGACCTTATCAGCCTTGACAGTTCGATGAATTTGTTACACCAACTCATGAAAGAATTGGCACAACCGACTAGTTCGCCCGGTTCCAGCCTAAAAACGGTCGTGAACAAGAAACCGGATGGTGCAAAATCACCGAATTTAGCGGATAGCGGCGTACAAATGTTTTTCCCGGTTCCCGACGATTACGGGCAAATTTATGTAGGATCATACCGTTGACCAACCGTATCAACGTGATTGCCGAAGACGATGACACGATCGTTTACAAGGATAAGGCAGGCAACGTCTGGTTCGAAACGTTCAATTTTAAGCCGTGCGAGAAAAACCGGTGTGTCTATTGCAACTGCGAAGGCTTTTATCCGGCCTGCCGTCAAGCGCCGGCATCGGTGGAAAGCCGTTGAAATGAAATACACCGCCGAGAATACCGCGACGAAGACGGCAATATGATTGTTGACGGCGACGAAATTAGGACCGAACGAATTAGCGGGCGCATTGAGGTTAGAGCGATATGACTAAGGCTTTTTATGCCTCGACCGCATTGACGCGTTTCCCGCGCGGCTTCGACAACACGTCAACATCGGCTGGCGCGATTACGGTTCGCGACATGTCGCCAAACACCAACGTTTCCGGTGACGAAATGTTGAAGCGCTCGCCCGATAGCGCCGCGATGGTCGATTATTGGGACCAAACCGACACGATCATTGACGGCATTAAGGCGCTGCGGCTCGCGCGCGAAAAGTATCTGCCGAAGTTCGTTGACGAAGACGAAAAAGAATACGATTTCCGCGTCAACGCGACGAAGCTTACCAACGTTTACCGCGATATCATCGAAGGTTTGGCATCCAAGCCGTTCGAGGAAGAAATTTCGCTGGTTACAAGCGACAAGGAAGGCTCGAAAGTCATTCCGCAACAGATCACCGAATTCATCGAAGATGTTGACGGCAGCGGCAACAATCTGACCGTGTTTTCGTCGGGTGTGTTCTTCAACGGGATCAACTCGGCAATCGACTGGATTTTTGTCGATTTCCCGACCGTCGATCCGTCGCAAGTTCGCTCTGTTGCCGACGCCAAAGCGGCCGGCGTCCGTCCGTTCTGGTCGCGCGTTCTTGGTCGCAACGTGCTTGAAGCGAAAACCGCAATGATCGGCGGCAAGGAAGTCTTGACGTACATGCGCATTTTCGAGCCGGGCAAGCCGGATCATGTGCGCGTGTTCGAGCGCAACGCAACCGGCGTTACGTGGCAGCTTTACGTCAAGACGGATAGGCAATCGCCCAACGGCAAGACGATGTTCGTTCTTGAACGTGAAGGCGTGATTTCGATAGGCGTCATTCCGCTTGTGCCGTTCATCACCGGCCGGCGCGACGGTCGCACGTTCCGTATCTTCCCGACGATGCAAGACGCGGCCGATTTGCAGATTGAGCTTTACCAGCAGGAAAGCGGTTTGAAGTTCGTCAAGATCATGGCCGCTTACCCGATGCTCGCAGCGCAAGGCGTCAACCCGCCAGTCAACGCGGACGGGACGCCGAAAAAGCTTCGCGTTGGTCCGGGCGTCGTGCTGTATGGCAAGCCAAACGCGGACGGCAAGGCCGGCACATGGGCATTTGTCGAGCCGTCTGCAAACACCATGAAGTTTCTGGCCGACGACGTGAAATCGACCATCGAAAACTTGCGCGAAATTGGGCGGCAACCGCTCACCGCGCAATCGTCAAACGTGACGGTGATCAACTCGGCGGTCGCGGCCGGCAAGGCGCGAACGGCGGTCGGCGCGTGGGCGTTGCAGTTGAAAGACGCGTTGGAAAACGCGTTGGTTTTGACGTGCCAATGGCTGAACATCAAAGACTATTCGCCGGAAGTGAACGTCTACACTGAATTTGACGATTTCGCTGACGGCAACGCCGATCTTACTGAATTGGGCAACGCTCGACGCGCAAAGGATTTGTCGCGGTACACCTATTGGGCCGAGTTGAAGCGCCGCAAGGTGCTTGCACCCGAATTCGACGCCGAAGCGGAAGACGAAAGACTGTTGGAAGAATTGCCAGCGGAAGGATTAGACGATGCCGAAGACGACAACAAAAGCAAGCCGCCAATTGCCGCTTGACGCGCTGGACGAATTGAAGCGCTGCCGCGACGTGGCGAAGTCGCCCGGCTTTGGCGATTACAACAAGTACATGCGTGGCGTCGCTAACGGTCTAGCGCTCGCGGTGTCGATCATCGAAGGCACCGAACCGGAATTCATGCCGGCACCGAACGCGCCAAGCGAGGCAAAGCTTGCAGCATTGACGGAAGGGAACGATTGACATGGGTGCAAAGACTTCATTCGCCAGTTCCGTAACGGACTGGACGCTGATTGCGGACGGCGCGGTTTATCAGTCGGTCGGCGTGTACAACCGCGACGAAGAACAGATTGCGATTGCGATTGCTGCCGCCGCGCCAGCGTCCAACGATGACAATTATTTCAAGCTGCCGAACGAAGGGTTTAACACAACGCTCGCGGCGACCGACAAGCTTTACGCAAAAGCGATGAACGGCAGCGCCACGGTTCGCGGCTTCCGTGAGGCGGTCTAGCAAATGAGCGCGTTCCGGCTATCCGACGCATTTTCGTTAAGCACTGGATTGTCGCCAGCCGAAGCGGCGGCATTCGTGCCGTCGAATTTGTTCCCGTCCAATCTCGCGACGATTGACCTTGATTACGTCAACGATCAATACGCGATCAACGGGACGCCGGGCGCTTATCTGCCGGATGGTTCGAACACCGACGACGGCCGGCTTTTGCGCGGTCAGATCGCACCGGCACAACCAAGCTATGTCGAGAAAGCGGACGGATCGCTAAAGACCTATACAAGCACGTTGGCGACGGTGCGGCGTTCCGACTTGTTCGGCATATATTGCGGCGTCGATATCACCAACGTTTGCTTGCAGTCTCGCAGCTTCAACAATGCGTCTTGGGCGGTCGTCGGTGCCAATGCACCGACGAAAAACCAGATCGGCCGTACCGGCGTTGCCAATTCCTGTTGCGAAGTCGTTTTGACCGCGACGACCGCAACGCTAACGATGGCGATAGCCTCGACGGATAGCACGGCGCGGGATCGCATCGGCTCAATCGAGTGGAAACAGACGTTTGGCAGCGGCGGTACTTGTTCCGTGTCGCTCGACGCTGGCGCATCGTTCCCGGCACAAACGACTAAGGCGATTGCCGGCGCGAACGCCCGCAGCTTCAAAAAGACGCGCTTTGATGCCGTCCAGAACATTGCCGGCCCGCAAACTCAAATCAAGCTGACAGGCTCGATTGGCGACAAGTTCGTTCTGGACTTTGCCGAATGCCTCGATACCGGCGCGACCAATCCCGCCGACGTTGTGCTTTACGAACAGCCGCCAATTCAAACAACGACCGCATCGTTTAAGGTGTGGCGGGATCGCCCGGCCGCAGCCGTTGCCGGCTACGCCGGCACGACGCAATCAAGCCCGATGGCGCTTTTCGAGCGTGACCAAGCGGTGCAAGTTCATTATTTCGAGTTTTGGCAGCGGCGCGACGGTGCGCTAGTGGCGTCATCGGCCGGCTTGCAAGTAAGCTCCAATCAGACGGCCGGCTGTACCGCGTTCGGGCTGAAAACCTTCAACGGCGGCGCGGGCGTCAAGCCTGTTTACACGACCGATTTGCGCTCACCGATCCGCAACAAACTTTTGATCGGCCAAAAGGCAACGGAAGCGTTCTTGTGTCTCAATGGCACGATGGTAACGGGCGCGGGCGGATCGTCGGTGAGCGCAAGCGATCACTTTGACGAAAACACCAACGGCAACGGCGATAGTCGCATTTGCGGCGGCAGCTTCCGACGTTGGATGGGGACCGACTATGACCACGCGAAAGCATCGGCCGTAGCGTTCACGTCATGACCCAACCCCGAAACGCGAGCGGGTAATCTCGCGCAAAAAACGGAAAGGACGATACCATGACGACCAAAGTTACCGTTGATGCACATGCCGGTTGGCCCGTTCACGTCACGACCATTGATCAAGTTTATGATCATGAAGCGCAAAAAATGACGGACGAATGGCGAGAAACCGGAAAAGATACCGTTCCGGCAAATGAAAAGCGTGATTTCTATGTCACGTCTTCGCGTCGTCTCATTGTCGAGGAAGGCAACCGCGACTAACACCAACCCCGAAACGCGAGCGGGTAATCTTGCGCAAAACCCTTGCCGTTCGTTCGGATGACGACGGCGCATAGCGGTCGGATGGCCGCATTGAAAGTAACACTATGAAAACCCTCATGATCGCCGCAGCCGCGACGTTCGCCAATCTCTACCCGATCGCGTTCGATACCGGTAAGGCCGGTTGGAAGCTCGACAAAGACGGTAAGATTGAAATGCGCGACGGCAACCCGATCTATCTCGATAGCAGCGGCAACGAAACCGCTATCGAAGGCGGCACGATTTCGCGCCTCAACGCCGAAGCCAAGAACCATCGCGAGGCGAAGGAACGCGCCGAAGCCGACTTGAACAAATTCAAGGACGCGGCCGGCAAGCTGATCGATCCGACAACGGCGTTGAAGGCAATCGAGACGGTCGGCAAGCTCGACGCGAAAAAGCTTATCGATAGCGGCGAAGTGGACAAGCTCAAAGAACAGATCAAGGGCGAGTTGACCGCACAGTTGACCGAAAAGGACAACAAGATAAAGGAACAAGCCGGCGTTATCGACACGATGACCTTGAACGCGGCGTTTTCGTCGTCCAAGTTCATTCAGGATCGCATCGCAGTCCCGGCCGACATGTTCCGCTCGACGTTCTCGAAACACTTCAAAGTTGAAGATGGCAAGGTTGTTCCGTATGGCGCGGACGGCAATAAAATCTTGTCGTCAAACCCGAACAACTTTGGCAACCCGGCTGATCTGGACGAAGCGTTGGAAAAGATCGTTGATACCTACGCGGGCAAAGACGCGATCCTGAAAGCGCCCAACGCGTCCGGTTCTGGCAATGGCGGCGGCGGTGGCGGTCGCGGCAATGGCCGCTTTATCAAGCGCGCCGATTTCGAAAAGCTTTCGCCGGCCGAACAGTCTTCGACATCGCAGCAAGCGGCAAAAGGTGAAATCTCGATTGTCGATTAAAATCCGTCGCTTCGCCGCCTTGGCGACGTGATCGCCCGCCCGCCGCTGTTGATGGGTTGCAGCGGCGGGCGGTTGTGTTTCAAAGCTCCAAATCTCTTTCTGTTTCTTCAACGACTTGGCGAACCTTGGTCATAAGATCGTCAAGAGAACTGGACAACTCGATTGCGGTAATCACGTACTTGAATGCGTCAAGGCGTCCATTAATGCGGTTAACGTGATCGGTTTTCAGTCTCGATTGCAATTCTTTGATTTCGTCGCGGTACTTGGCGCATTCCGCAACATAATCAGCTTTGGATTTTGTAAATCGCCGCCTTTTCATTAGTCGCTGCTCCGATGAAGAAAAAGACACGTTGTTATGGTTGTCGCATATGTTGCTGTGGTCGTCAATATGAAAATTGCGATGAACGGAATAAATTTGCGACTGCCGCCCGTGATTATCCCCAAATTTGCCGCTTGACGCCTTGACCAACAAGGCGAACAGCGTTAATTCTTCGCGCAACTCGCTATATTTAGCGAACCTTGCCGTACCGGTTGGATGATCGGCGGCGCTCCGGGTTGGATGACCTAGCAATTTTCATCACGAATTGCGCGTCCAGTCTTTGCGATGCGCGCCAGAAACCGAAGGCAAAAACCATGCTTCGCAAGCGTCTTTTGATGGCGTCCGCGCTTTCCGCGCCGGCCATTCTCAACATTCTTCCTTCCGCCAACGCGAACACGCTTACCGCGCTCATTCCCGACATTTACGCGGCGCTCGACGTGGTTTCGCGCGAGTTGGTCGGCTTCATTCCGTCCGCGCTTCGTGCGCCGTCCGTCGAGCGCGCCGCGCTTGGGCAAGACGTGAACATTCCGACGATGGGTGTGCAGACTGCGGTCAACATCACGCCGGCAATGCAGGTTCCGGAGCCGCCCGACAATACTTGGCAGACCGGCCAAATGAAGCTCACCAAGGCCCGCGCCGTTCCGTTCGGCTTTACGGGCGAGGAACAGCGTTCGTTGAACACTGGCGGTCCCGGCTATCTGTCGGCTCGCGGCATGGTCGTTGCGCAAGCGCTGCGGACGCTCACCAACGAGATTGAGCTTGATCTTGCCGTTGAGGCGGCTGCGAACGCCTCGCGCGCCTACGGTACTCCCGGCACCACGCCGTTTACTGGCGACCAGATTGAAGACCTTGCGCAGATCAAGAAAATTCTTGACGACAACGGCGCGCCGAAGTCGTTCCGCTCGGCTGTTCTCAACACGTCGGCAGCGGCCAAGCTGATCACGGTCAAGAACCTTTCCCGCGTCAACGAAGCCGGTTCGCAGATGACGTTGCGGCAGGGCGAATTGCTCGACATCTTCGGCATGTCGGTCAAGGATACCGGGCAGGCGGTCAATCACGTCAAGGGAACCGGCGCGGGTGCCACGACCAACGCGGCCGGCTATGCGGTCGGCGCAACGGTCATTACGCTTGCCGCTGCCGGCACCGGCACGATCCTTGCCGGCGACGTGATCACCTTTGCCGGCGACGCCAACAAGTACGTCGTTGTTCCGACTGGCGGCGACGCCGACGTTTCGAACGCCGGCACGATCACCATTGCCGCGCCCGGTCTGCGGCAGGCGATCCCGGCAGCGGCGACCGCGATTACGGTTGCGAATTCCTACGCTGCCAACGTCGGTTTCTCGATGAACGCGCTTGCGGTCGCAATGCGTCCCCCGGCAATTCCGGAGGAAGGCGACTTGGCCGTTGACCGTATGCTGATCACCGATCCGCGTTCGGGCGTTAGCTTCGAATTTGCGATCTATCTTGGTTACAAGAAAGTTCGCTATGAGGTTTCGCTGGTCTGGGGCGTCAAGGCGATCAAGCCCGAACACATTGCGCTGTTGCTCGGCTAATTCGTCGCGCCGGCAAAGGTAGATAACCCGAACCGGGCGGCGCAATCCGCCCGGTTTTTTCTTAAGAACAACAAAAGAGCTTCATAGGGCGTTTGGGCAGATGAGCGAGGAAAACAACATGCCGATCACGCTCGAAAAAGCGAGATTAAATTTGTGGAACGTCGTCGGTTTCGCAGTCGGAATTGCCGTTACGGCGTTCGGTTGGGGTATCACATATAATTCCGTGGTAACTGCCAACGCTGCGGCTGCAAAAGATATCGCCAGCTTGCGCGACGACGTGAAGGACATTCAACTGCAAATGCCGCAGATTGCGCAATTGCAGTTCCAAGTTACGGCCAACGCGCAACAGATCGCGCAAAACAAAGCCGCCGCAGACGAACAAATCAAAGCCGCCAATGCGCGAATGGATAGGTTCGTTGAGACGGTCGGCGGCAAAATGGATTTGATGACCGATAGCTTGAACAAGCTTGTAACGCGCGTCGAGGTTCTTTCAAACCGGGTTGGTGATAACGGCGGCAACGCCGATCCGAAGCGGACGCGGTTCATGCTGCCCATAACGAAACCATGAAAGGAAACCCAAATA
Organism: Mesorhizobium sp. M1A.F.Ca.ET.072.01.1.1; assembly: GCF_004023325.1. Taxonomy (NCBI): domain Bacteria; kingdom Pseudomonadati; phylum Pseudomonadota; class Alphaproteobacteria; order Hyphomicrobiales; family Phyllobacteriaceae; genus Mesorhizobium; species Mesorhizobium sp. M1A.F.Ca.ET.072.01.1.1. The sequence goes on from NZ_RZSF01000003.1 coordinate 19,711, forward strand.
TGAAATTCGCTGCTTTACTCGCGCCCGTATCGTTGCCGGTCGCATTCATGTCAACAATGCCGCCGCTCGAAACCGTGACCATCGTCACCGACAACGGCCCGGTTCGTATCAACAAGTCGGACTATGACGCCGCGCCCGACCAGTACAAGCTTGCCGACGAAACGCCGGCCGCTGCGGTCGATCCCGTCGCGTTGCGTGATGATGGACCGACGATTGCCGAATACGTCGCCGCTGGCTATCCGGCGTCGAAGTATCCGCCGCAAGGCTACGCGTCGAAAAGCACAGACGAAGAAATCGCCGCTGCGGTAGCCAAGGAAACCGCCGACAAGACCGACCTAGCCGGTTCGATGTCGTCTGCCGCGTCCGGAGCCGCCGCGCCGCAGCTTATGGTGTCGAAGGAAGGCCGGAAGTTCTTTGTCGTTGATCCGGCCGGCGTCAAGGTCGAGCGCGACGGCATCGAAAGCAAGGGCTACGCGGCCGAACAGGATGCTTGGAACGCGATCCTAGCGCTGCCGCGCTGATCGACGCCGGGACGCTCTGTTGATGCCGCCAAGGCTCGAAATCTTGGCGGCATTTTCCGTAAAACTAGCGAAAGGTTCGATCATGGCTGATTTTTACGGTACGGCGGCGGGCTTTCGAGCTTACCACATTGCGCGAGGCAACGACGTTCCGGCCGAAGCTGCGGACGATGACACGGTGAACGAATGGCTTTTGGTCGCGTCCGAATGGCTCGACGGTCGTTACCGGCCGTCGTTTCCCGGTCTTAAGGTCGGTATGCGTGACCAGTTGCGGGAATGGCCGCGCAACTCGGCGTTCGATATTTACATGTATCTTGTACCGTCAACGTCGGTTCCGCGCGAGGTCGAGAATGCGACGTATGAAGCGGCGTTGCGTCAAGGTCAAAAGGCCGGCGCGTTGTCGGTCGATTACACGCCGGCCAAATATAAGCGCGCTGCGGTTGATGGTGCGGTGAGCGTCGAATATGCCGGCTTTAACTCGGCGTTCGATGCGCAAACGCAAATCCCGATCATCGATCAAATCTTGTTCCCGATCTTGACCGGAACGGGCAACGTTTCGGCTTTGAGCGGTTCAACGGTGCGGGCATGAAAAACCCGGCCGTATCGCTACGGCCGGGTGAGTTAGACGCAATGGGTTGCGGCGCGTCTTGGGAGTTACTTCGTCCGGAAGACCAGAACGGACGAACCTTCAAGCGGCGTACCCTTGATCTTGGCGGCAAGATCGCCGTCAACGTCATAGGCGACGAAAGCCTTGATCTGTTCGGTTTCCGGTTCCTTGGTCGGAACCTTGGTCACGGTGCCATCGGGCGCGGTGATGTCCTTGGTCTTGTAAACGACGTTGCCGGCGTCGTCCTTAACCGGGCGGTGGTTGGCTTCCTTGCGGTTCTGATTGGAAACGATGCTGGAAAGCTGCTTAGCGGTCTTGTTCTTCACGCCGAACGCCTGACCGGCTTCGATGGTGTCGAAGGGATAAGGCGACTTCGAGCCGCGATTGGAATTCGACTTACCTTCCGGCACCGCGAGCGAATACACGCCGGTAATCGCCGGATCGACGCGCTTGCCGGCAGCGGCGGGTGCTGCGGCTGCGGCCGGTGCGGTCTTCGGATTGCTGGCGAATGCGACGGCGGCGACATTGGCGGAAAGTGATGCGGTCTTGAACATATGGGTTCCTCGCTTTCTGTTGACAAACTGTTGCACTGGTAAAAACCAATGGTCGAGATAGATAAAACGGCGCATAAAATGCGTCAAGTTAAATTTTCGACAAGCAGGGGTGAAAAATGACGCTGTATGACGATATGCAAGCTGTCGCGTCCGGATTGCTTGCGGAATTCAATCAAGGATCGATTGCATATGTGCGGGTCACGCCGGGCAATGGACCGGCCGACAATCCCGGCCCGGCCGTCGAAAGCCCGTTTGCGCTGGACGCCACGGCGCGAGGCGTGAAATTCAAATATGTGCAAAACGGGTTGGCGCTCGCGACCGACGAACAGATTACGGCGGCGGTTCATCCGGCCTTAGCCGCTGATTTTACAGCACAAACGGTTGTGCGCGGGTTTGTCACCATCGACGGGCAGCGCCGTAAAATCGTGCAGGCAATCGCCAAGCCATCGGCCGGGACGCCGGCCGCGTTCGTTCTGATCGTTAGAAAGTAAGCCGATGGCGTCGCCGCGTGAAATCCTCGACGCGCTGATTGATTTGTTTGTTCCCGACATTCGTTCCGCCTTCCTTGGTGCGATGCAAGATGTTGTGGATAACGCGATTATCAACGCCATGGTCAAGGCGATTGGCGAGGGTGATTTAGAAGCCGCGTTTAGAGCGCTCGGCTTTTCGGATGCGGCCATGCGGCCGATTACAGCCGCGATTGAACGCGCTTACGAACAAGGCGGCGTCATGACTGGCAAGACGTTTCCAAAGTTTCTCAACACGCCATCCGGTAAGGTCGTGTTCCGCTTTGACGTTCGCAACAGCCGCGCCGAAGCGTGGTTGCGCGATCATTCGTCATCGCTGATCACGCGGTTGACAGAAGACGCTCGCGCGGGCGTCCGCAATCTCTTGACGGAAGGAATGCAAGCCGGCCGCAACCCGCGATCCGTTGCGCTCGATATCGTCGGGCGGATCGATCCGCAGACCGGTCGCCGCGTCGGCGGCATCATCGGTTTGACGCAACAGCAAGAACGATGGTCGTCAAACGTTCGGCGCGAGTTGCAGGATTTGAGCGACAATTATTTTACGCGGGCATTGCGCGACAAGCGGTTTGACCGGATCGTTGCGAAAGCGATCCGCGAGGGAACGCCGCTCGACAACGCCACGGTTGAAAAGCTTGTTGGTCGTTACCGTGATAACGCGCTGCGGTATCGAGGCGAGACGATTGCGCGGACGGAAGCGGTGCAGTCGTTGAACCGGTCGGAATATGAGGCGCACCGGCAGGCAATCGATTTGGGCGCAATGAAGGAAAGCGCGGTCAAAAGAATTTGGGATAGCGTTGGCGATAACCGCGTTCGTTGGTCACATCGCAAGATGGAAGGTCAAGCGGTCGGAATGGACGAACCTTTCGTTTCGCCATCTGGCGCAAAGTTGCTCTTTCCGGGCGATACCAGCTTAGGCGCTGGCGGCGATGAAACGATTATGTGTCGTTGCCGGGTGCGTCTCAAGGTGTCGTGGTTGGATGACCTAGATTGATGGTCCATCCTTTGTGAATTCGACGCTTACGTTTAATTACAGCGGACAATGCGCTATCGGAAAGATTGTATCTCTTGCGAAGTTCGTAAGCGGTAGAAAATACGTCGCCGTGTTCATCGTGTTTGAAGTGATGAATTGTCTTGCTGGCGTTAGCTTGCCTCAACTTTTCTAGTTCGCTTTCAGACCGTACTCTGCCGCGAATGTTCATCCTTGCAATGACATCTTCCGGTATCTTCCTGCCGGAAAGAGTGTTGCGTATCTTTTCCCTCGTTTCTTGTGAAGGTTTCCGACCGATGCAAGAGGCGCTGATTTTGCGTTTATGGTCGTCGGATAAACGTTTCCCTTTGTCTCGCCCTTTCATCAAAAGGCTTAGTTTCTTTCTGGTTTCGGCGGAATGACCGGCACCGGAAACGCCGTCACCACCCGGCGAAATATTTGCCAGCCGATGCAAGCCGTGATGCCTTATCCAGAACTTTTCAAGTTCAACAGCGTGGTCTATGCTCAACCCGTCCGCAATGATCATAACTTGCGGCTTGCCATGCTTTTCGACAACCCGCTTCCACTTATGGTTTCTAGTTGAACATTGGAAGGCGCGCCGCTTCGTCCCGATACCGACGTAAAAGACACGTCCAGTATCGGGAGTTATGTGCAAGTAAACGCAACGGTCGGTTGTCATCAACCAACATTCAACATGATCGGCTGCGGATTGTTGCCGATCACGCTTACGATGATCTTTGCGCCGTTCTTGATCTTTTCGATTTCGTCGGGCGTCGGTTCCCATGCCGTATGCATCAAGTTCACGACTTCGCCGCTCGCCTTGTCGATAATCGTTTCGTCACGGACGGGCAAACCTAGATAGCCTTGCGACTTGCCGCAAACTCGGGTGCAACCTTCGATATGTGCGATTAGCATTGTTTCAATCCCATTTCAAAGTTATCGGAAGCGTGTTGGTGTCGATGATATGCGGCAAAAGTTCAAGCGGGTTGTCTTGATCAACGGCGTTCGTGCGAAGTTGCGGAATATAATATTCGTTCTTTCTGCATGGGTGATCATCGTCAAAAGCTTGCGAAATGTAGCCGCGCCAATCGCGGGTCAATCCGCACTGCGGCACGCAACCTTCTATCGCGTAAATCAGTCGGCGTCCGAACGATGGATGACCGAACGCAAACGTTACGTCCAGCAAGTTCAAGCGTTCGTGCGGTGCCTTCAACCGGACGGCGGTTTGATAGTGTTCCTTGGCGTCCCGGCGTCTCGCGCAATAGGTCGCGACGATTTCGCACCGATAGCCTTCGTGTTCGAGGCGGTCAACGATGCCGGCGATTAGCAGCGCGCGAAAGATCGCATTGCTTGCCGTGATCCCTGCCCACATGACCGTTTCCACGAACAGCGTAACGACCTTGTTGGCCGGTTGCGGCTCACGCTTAAGCATGTGCATGGGATTGCCGGCCAACAACCGCCCGACGTTGACCGATCCGCCCGCTAGGGCGTGTTTACGGCGCTTGGCGCGGGCTGGCGGCGCTGCTAGGCGTCGAGCCAGCCCGAAACCCTCCGTCCAGCCGTGGCGGGCGAGGCTGACAGCTTCGTCAAAGTCTGCCGTCCCGGTATAGTCTTCGTCGCCATGCCAACCCGCGTCGCACGTCCAGCCGTCGTTAACTGGACGCTGCAATGTCGAGACGTGAGCGACGAAAGCGGACATGGACGAAAAGCCGAAATAAACAATCGGGTTCTTGTCCTTGAAATGGTTCAAATAGGTTGCGTCGTCGCCAATGATCAACGTTGGCGCTCCGTTGCGCGGATAGCAGGCTTTAACGTCGTCTTCGTCATCGTCGGCAAGCCAAACGGAACGATAATGCTCGCGACGTTTGGCCGACAGCGATTGGAAGGGATTGGGCGTCGGTTCGTCGCCGCTCACCATGACCCCGACAAGCCCGCGTAGCGTGGCAAGCTGGCCCGGTGTGAGATAGTCGAATTGCCAGTTGTTGCCGGCCGGGTTCCATCGGCCGCGCATACCCTTAAGCGTCTCGCGATGCTGGAAGGTTTGACCGCTCGCAGTGATCACGTCACCGGCTCGCATTTGATCCCGTGGTTTTTGCCGCCGCAAGAGCAACGGCATTCGGAATGCTTGTAAGCGCCTTCACAACGCCAGTCGCAAACATGCGGGTCTTTGGTTGCGACAACTTTGACGGTGCGCAAAACCTTAAGCGGGCGAAGGTGTTCCCATGTCGTCAGCGCATGGGGCGCGCGTGGTAGATAGCCAATATGTACGCGGTCGGACCAATCGGCGCGTTCGATTGGGAATTTGTACGGATCGGCGTTCAATGCTACGAAATGATTTGCAGCCATGTATTGAACGCGGTCAAGCTCTTGCTCGCCGTTGAAATACTTAAGCGCCGCGCGTGGCATCAATCAATGCTCCAATGAATGTGCGCCTTGGACAACCGGCGAATATCGTCATCGTCAAGCTTAAGCGTGGCGTACATTGAGCCGGCAGCGATAACGTGAACCTCGCCAAGCTCGACACAAGCGCGGGTAAGATCGCCAATCAAAATACGGATATTCGTGAACATCGTTGCGCCCTTTCGGTTATCGGCAGGCGGTTTTGCTAGGGTCCGCGACTATGGTTAAGAGGCTGTCTAGTAGACTTCACCGCCTGCCGATGTTCGTTTGTCGCATAATTTTCGATGGTCGTCAACGTTTAATATTCGAAATATTCCGTCTTATGTTCAAAGCCGCGTTCCGCGCACCATTTAACGGCGTCGGCGTGATCGGCAAAATAATGCGTCTTGCCTTCGTGCCGAATGAACCATTGTTCGCTTTTTGGCACTCCCGGCACTTCCTCGACAATCTCAACTCTTGTGGTCATTCGCATTTCTCCCGGTCGCTTTTGCTCATTCCCTTAAACAAATAGATGTCTTCGCATTCGTCCCATGTCGCGACGTTGTGCGCGAGCGCATCCGCTCCAAAGATGATCGCGCGAGTTGAAACGACGTGGCGGATTTTCTTTTCGTTGACTTTCTTGCGAACGCCCCAAACACGCTCTAACCAACGTTGATTGCCGTTGCTTAGAAGCTGTTCAAGCGTCAAATCGTAATCGACGTTGAGCGTTGCGAACCGGTCGAGGCTCGCGGCGTCCAGTTCGTTGCGGCCAATATAGATGCGATCCGCGCCGCTGCCGTAGGTGTTGGCCGTCGCGACCATCCGGAAATCCGGATGACGATTGACCGGCGCGGGATTGTCGGGAAAGACCGCAAAGCCGTTGGCGAGCGCGGCATTGGCCGCAAGTAGGGCGCTGGCGTCCCAAGCGTCGATTTCGTCGGCAACCCAAACCCCGCCACCTTCGAAGGCGTTGCGGAACGGCGTCCGGTGGTAATGGCCGTACCCGTCAATGAAGCCGGTCAAATGGTGTTCTTCGTTGATCGTGCTGGTTATGTAGAACGGCAGATTAAGCGCGGTCGCCACGCTGCGGCCGATGCTGGTTTTGCCGCAGCCGGCCGGGCCGACCATCATTATAGGATGGCCGCGCGAGGCGATCTTGATAATCTTTTCAGTCATGTAGTGGACCGGCCCGTTTAGGACGGTCGAGCCGGTCGGGCTTGATATCTCGATACGGCGCGGGATCATCACAAGCCGCGCAACCCGTTCCGCGACTGTTTCAATGTGAAGATTGTCTATTTCTTCCTTGCAAAGCAGGCGGATAATCTCGGTGTTCCATCCCGGAACTTGAACGGCCCGCATGATCCGGACGAACATTTCGTTTAGGCTGTTGTCGTTGCCGGCTCGCGCGTGGTATAAATTCGCCAATTGGACGGGCGTCATTACAGCCACGTCAACAGGATTTTTGCCTACGGCCTTGGCCCATTCGCGCAAAAGCGATATGTTTTCGGTCGAGACAATGAAGGTTGCCGGATCGCCAAGGGCGTTTTCTAGCTTTTCAATCGGTTTCATATGCCGCCCATGTGAAATTTGCGTTTAGTTTTAATCGCGCCACCATCGCAAATCAAGCGGGAATTTTACCGGCATGTCAAAAAACTTTGAGGCGCAAGTAGACGAATTTATCACCAAGACGGACAAGCGGATGACCGCGCTTGCTCGCGAAAGCATTCAACGAACAATCGACATTGCACAGACGCCGGTTGCCAAGGGCGGTCGAATGCGTGTCGATACCGGCTTTCTGCGGGCGTCCGGGCAAGCGTCGCTCAACGGTGTGCCAACCGGCCCGGTTCGTCCGGAAGCGGGAAAAACGTACAGCTACAATGAAAACTCGGTGATTGCCGCACTGTCAAAGCTGCGGTTCGGCGCAAATTTCTTTTTCGGCTGGACAGCGAATTACGCGAAGTACCGCGAGGCATATGACGGTTTTCTTGAAGGCGCGTTGCAGCGCTGGCAACAGACGGTCAACGAAGTCGTTGCGGAAATCAAAGCAAGGATCAAATAGCATGTCGGAACGTGAAATCTTGGAAGCGCTGCAAACGGCAACTCGCGCTGCGGTCGAGGCTTGCCCGCCGCCGTCCAATGCGCTGCCGATCAAATATCTTGGTCGCACGTTCGTTATTCCCGATGATCAAAAGTGGTTGGAATTGGTGCATTTGCCCAACAACATAACCGGCGAATTTTGGGGATCGTCGAAGACATATAGGGGAACGTTGCGTCTGATTTTGCACTGGCCGAACAATGATCAAGGCGTTTACTCGCCAATCGACATAATCGAGCAAATCGGTTCGTTCTTCGCAAAGGGAAAATCGTTGCAATCCGGTCAATCCGTTGTGAAAATTGACGAAAATCCGGATTATTTCGGGTCAATCGAGACTGGAACCGAAACGGTTTTTGTACTAACAGTGCGGTATCAGAGTTTCGCAGCGGAATAATCAGATTTTGAAAGGCTTTTCGACAATGCGTCGCAAACTTTTACTCGCATCCGTCGCCGCTGTTGCGGCGCTTTTTCACCCCGTCGCCTTCGCCAATTCGAACGCCGGTTCGAAGCTGTACATTTCACCGACGCCGCAGCCCAACGAAATGGCAAAAGCCGATTTCGAGGCAATCACCGATTGGATTTTGATCAAGGCGCTTGGCAACCACGGCGAAGCCGGTTCATCGACCAACTTCAACAACTATGATACATGGGATATCAGCGTTATTCAGAAGTCGAAAGGCTTGACCGACGCCGGCACTCCCGACATCGAGGTTGCGCGCGTTCCGACCGATCCGGGCCAGAAAGCCGTCCGCGCCGCAGCGAAGACCAATTTCAACTACGCTTTCAAAATGGTGCGCAACGACGCAACGTCGGTCGGCGGAACCGGCACGATCATTTACAATCGTGGTCTTGTCGCCGGTCCAAAGCGCCCGTTCGGCCGCAACGAAGATTTCGACATTGAAGTTTTTACCATCGGTTACAATCAGGAAGAAATCGTTGTTGATCCGACGACGGTTGGCGTTGCACCGACGAACACGGTTGTTCCGGCGATCACCGGGACGGCGGAAGTTGGCGAAGACCTTACCGCTTCGACCGGCACGTTTACCGGCGATGCCGTCATTACCTACGCTTATCAGTGGTTCGCGGGCGGCGTGGCAATCGTCGGCGCGACGACCAACACACTTTCCCTGACTTCCGATCAACTCGGTAAGATCATTACGGTACGCGTCGCCGCGACCAACGCCAGCGGTTCCGCTATGGCATTCTCGGCACCGACGACGGCAGTCATTGCCTAATCGACCGGGCGGCGCGAATGCCGCCCGTCCACTTTGACCAAACCCAAAACCCTCGAAAGCATTGTTATGGACATTTCAGGCATTCAGCCCGGCGAACGCTTTATCGAAATCACGCATCCCGGCAACGGTCGCAACATCGGCGTCCGCGTTTCTATCATGTCGATCAATGACGAACGCATGAAGCCGCTGAAAAAGCAGATCACCAACGAACGGCTGCGGCTCGAAGCGCGCGGCAAGAACTTCAAGGCCGACGACATCGAAGACAACGCCAACGAATTGACGTTCAAGGCGATGACCGGTTGGCAATGGTATAAGATCAACGCCGATGGCAAGGAAGACGAAAAGGGCGAACAGGCGACGTTTAACGGCAAGGTTCCCGACTTCAACCGCGCCAGCGTTATTTCAGTCTTTACCAAGTTGCCATGGCTTCGCAATCAGATTGACGAAGCTATTTCGGAAGAAAAAGATTTTTTTACGGCTTCCGCGCCGAACTGATCGAGGCGGTTTACGTCTTTGTTCGCTATGAAATGGAAGATGAAAATGGCGAGACAAGACGGAAGCGGAACGAAAAGTTCGATACCTACGCGCCGCCGCTAGTTGTCCCGCTTGCCGGGTTGTATTTGTGGCGATGGTTTTTCCAAATTTCCGAAGGTTGTCAGCGTATCAAAGACGGTGTTTGCGTCCCGATCCCGCCAAGTGAATATATCGCTTGGCGGGCTGTAACCGGCGAAGTGTTGGAACATTGGGAATTCGATATTTTGCGCGCGATGGACGCGAAATATTGCGCGGAAATGAACATTGAACTTGAAGCTTACCGCGAGCGTCAACGCGAAAAGCAGAAAGTTGAAGCCGACCGGGCCGCGCAAGCGGCAAAGAAAGGGCGGCGCGGAAAGTAGCCTAAATGGCCGATATTGCCGAAATCGGTTTCAAAGCTGACACGTCGGAATTGAAGGATGCGAAGGCTTCGCTAGAAGCGCTCGCGCCCGCCGCGTCCAAAGCGGCGAAAGCATCCGATCAAGTCAACAACTCGCTATCGCAGACCGGCACGGCGGCACAGAAAGCAGCGGCCGGCGTGACCAAGACGACCACGGCGACCGCGACCGCTGCAACCGGCATGTCGCGGCAGGCTACGGCGGCGACGCAAGCGGCTGCGGCTACCAGCACGGCCGGCACCGCTTCACAGGCTGCGGCGGCTGGCGTGACCAATCTTGGCAACGCGGCCGACACGGCATCCGGCAAGCTTAAGCGGATGCAAAACGCGACCAATCAGAATTCCGCTTCGCTCGGCGCGATGAAAGCCAACACCGCGAACATTGCGGCACAGTTCCAAGATATCGGCGTGACGGCGGCAATGGGCATGAACCCGTTGCAGATCGCATTGCAACAGGGAACGCAATTAGCGAGCGTCTTTGCCGCCATGAAGCCGGCCGAAGCGGTCAAGGCGCTTGGCGCGGCGTTCGGATCGCTGTTAGGCGTCGTCTCGCTCGCTACGCTCGGCATAGTCGCCTTTATCGCGGCAATCGTCCAAATGGTGAATTGGGCGAAGCTCGCTAAAGACGCGTTGAACACCTTTGCCGACATTCTGCCGACGATTGCGCCCTATCTGGTCTTGATCGGCGGCGCGATGCTGATTGCATTCGGCCCGGCGATCCTTGGCGCAATCTCGGCTGTTTCCGGTGCCGTCCTAAGCTTGACCGCGTACCTTGTCGGGCTTGCCATCGGCTTTGCTGCGGCCAACCCGGCGACGGCGTTCATTCTCGGCTTTGCGCTTGTGCTGGCGGCGTTGAATATCTTCCGGGACGAATTCACTCAATATTTCGGCTTCGATATCGTCAAGCTGATCAAAGACACGGCAAATTATATCGTCGGAACGTTCGTCGGTGCATACCACGCGCTTGTTGCGACATGGGACAAGCTGCCGGCCGCGTTCGGTGACTTGGCCGTTCAAGCCGGCAACGCGCTTATCAGCGGGATTGAAAGCGCGCTCAATTACGTTGCAAACGCGGTTGGCAAGTTCTGGAACCAAATTTCTGAAATGACCGGTGGCGCAATCGGTCAAGCCAAAATGGACGCGTTCACGCTGCCGCGCATTGAAAACCCGAATGCTGGCGCTGCGGCCGGCGTCGCGGACGATATTTCGAAGATCGTCAAGGATGCGCAAGGCGTCGATTACGTCGGGCAGGCTGTAACGGTCATCGGTAATGCAGCGTCCGGTGCGGCCGACAAGGTGCGCAAGCTCGCGGATGCGATCAAGCTTACCGACGACGCGAAATCAAAGAAACATCGCGGCAAAACGGACGCGGAAAAGTTTTCCGATATCGTTACGGGTGCCGAAAACGAGATTGCGAAGCTGCAAGCCGAACGTGACGCGCTCGGCTTGACGGCCGAAGCGGCTGCGGAATTGAAGTATCAGACGCAATTGCTCAACGAAGCGCGTCAAAAGGGTATCGACCTAACGCCGCAACAGCGCGAGCAACTTATGGGCTTGGCCCATGATATGGCGTCGCTCGAAATCCAGATCAAGAACACGCGCGAGGCAATGGATTTCGCGAAAGACCTTACGAAAGGGTTTTTCGAGGATTTCGCGCAAGGGATCGAAAACGGTGAAAGCCTTTGGCAAGCGTTCGGTGACGCTGCTTTGAACGTGTTGAACAAGATCATTGACAAGCTGCTTAACGAATTGGTTGACGCGCTGTTTCAAGTCAATTCCGCGTCCGGTTCGGGCGGCGGCTTTTGGGATATTCTCGGCGGTCTTTTCGGCGGCGGTTCGGGCGGCGGCTTGGGTAATCTGTTCGGCCTTGGCTTCATGGATAGCTTCGCCAAGGGCGGCGCGTTCGGCGCTGCAAACGACAACGTTCAACGGTTCGCCAAGGGCGGCTCATTCGCCGGCAAGATCGCCAACCGCTCGACGCTCTTTAGCTTCGCCAACGGCACCGCGCTTGGGGAAATGGGCGAGGCGGGACCGGAAGGCATCTTGCCGCTTAAGCGCATGGGCAACGGCGATCTAGGCGTTTCTGCGGTCATGCCGGCCAACCCGAACGGCGGCGCTGGCGGGCCGCGTATGCCGTCCGAAGTCAACGTTAACGTGCGCGGCGCGAACGGCGACAAGCAGATTAAGGAAATGGTTCGCCAAGGCGTCGAGGAAGGTATCAGCCAATACGATACCGCCGTGCTGCCAATCCGCGTCAATGAAATCGGTTCCGATCCTAGGGTTAGATAATGGCCGCTTTGACGTTCCCTTATTCGCTCGCGAACTTTGCCGATCTGTTGAAGATCGAAAGCATCAAATGGTTCATGCAGCGCAACGACCAAATCGACGGGCTGGAAAACGGGCAAATCCTCGCGGCCGAAGTTGCGCCGCCGTTGCGTACCGGAACGGTGAACATTCGCGGTCTGACCTATGACGAAGACCGCAAAATATCGGCGCTGATTGAAGCGCTCGACGGCTCGATAAATGCGTTCATGCTGTACGGCCCGCCAGCGCTCTATCCGATGGCCGATCCGGGCGGCGTGATCCTTGGCGCGAACGTCGTCACGATCCTTTCGCTGAATGCGAACAACAAGCAGATCACGTTGACCGGTTTGCCGATTGGTTACACGCTTTCGGCCGGTGATTTCGTTCAATTCCCGTTCGGGCCGGGCGGCGTTCTAAACGCATATCACCGGATCGTCCAAGGTGCTGTTGCGAATGGCGCGGGACAAGCCGAGATCGAGTTGCGCCCGCATGTGTACGCCGGCACGTCAACCGGCGTTACCGTCACGCTGAAAAAGCCGGCCGCTCGCGTCAAGATGATCCCCGGCAGCTATGACAGCGGGCTTGTACGCGGTCAGCACGTCGAAGGGAAGAAATTCGACGTGATCGAAAGTTTCAACTAATGCGTTCCGATGTTGACGCTCAAACCATCGCTTATCTCAATGCGCGCAAAGGCATCATCACGCGGCGCTTTGTATGGATGATCGGCAAGGATCGCACGACCGGCGCGGAAGTGTCGGGCGGCTTTTCCAATTGGGAATTCAACGTTGATGCCGAAGTGATTTCGGGTCAAACGCGTTTGCCGGTAGTCCGAACCTATGTCGGTTTGGGATCGCTGATCGACGTCGATGACATCGCGCTTGTTTCGGATTTGAGCATTCAAACCGTCCGGATCAAGCTTTCTCAAACCAACGCGTCGGTCAACAATATGATCCGTGGCTATGACGCGCGAAACGCCAAGGTCGAAATTCATTACGGCTTGCTCGACTTGGACACGCGCAAGCTTGTCGCCCGGCCGCTGCCGCATTTCGTCGGGATCGTCAACAAAGCGCCGGTCACGCGACCAAAGACCGGTAGCAGCGGCGGCGTTGCGCTCGAATGCGTGTCTAGGACGCGCGAGCTAACAATCATCAACCCGGCCAAGAAATCGGACGAAACGCAAAAGCTTCGCAGCGGTGATCGGCTGCGGCAATACTCCGGTGTTGCCGGTAGCTGGTCGATCTATTGGGGCGAGAAAAAGCAGGATCAATAAAATGCGTAAAGGCAATTGGCGATCCGCTCTTTTCAGCTACTTCAACGAAGTTCGTCGCGTCCAGTTTGACAACGACAAGAACAATTGCGCGCATTTTATCGCGAACGGTTGGTTGTGTGTTCGCGATGACGATCCGTTTAAGCCGTATCGCAAATTGAAGACGCTCGCGGCGATTGTGCGGGCGGTCAGGAAAGACGGTTTCGAAGATCATTTGGCGTTCTTCCGGACGTTCATGCGCGAACACGATCACACGTCGCAAGCACGCGTTGGTGATATCGCGGTGTTTACGATTGACGATGAAATCGGCACCGCGTCGGGTTGGGTCATTGGTGAGCGCGTTCTAGTGCTGCGGCCGGAAGGAATTGCAAGCCTGCCGCTTTCCGAAGCGACGAAAGCTTTTGAAGTATGAAAATGCGCCGCTTGTTCCGTCTCGCCTTCGAAACCTTTTCGTGGCTGCTTTGCTTCGTCGGCGTGGCTCATGCCGGCCCGCTGTTCGCTGGTATCGCGTCCGTCTTTTCGTTCATCGCTGGCGGTAGCTTCGTCGGTAATTTGATCGGGATTGCGATCACGACCGCGCTTAAGATCGGTATTGGTCTTTTGACGCGCGGCAAGAATTCAAAGCAGCAATCAGGCATCAAAACCGATATCCAAACGGGCGGCGACAACCCGCTATCGTTCATCGTCGGCGCTTACGCCACGGCCGGGCAACTCGAATACGTCAACACTTACGGAAATGATGGTGACACGCCGAACGCGTTCATTACTTTCGTTGTGTCGTTGTCCGACATTCCCGTTAGCGGTTTCACCAATACGATTTGGGTCAACGGCGAGAAATGCACAATCAGCGGCGACGTTGATCCGTCCGGACGTGGCAACGGTGTTACCGAATTCCTGAAAGACGGCAAATATTACATGTTCGTCAAGTTCTATGACGGAACGCAAACTGTTGCCGATGCGCATTGCCGCGCGAAATTCGGCAGCGATCCCGACCGGCCTTTTACGGCCGACATGATCGGGCGAGGCGTTGCGTATGCCGTCGTGACTTGCCGGTTTAATCGCAAGTTCTTCACTGGCATTCCGCAAATGCGGTTCGAAGTGAACGGCGTCAAGCTATACAACCCGGCAAAGGATAGCACAAACGGCGGATCGGGCTTGCATCGCTGGAACGATCCGACAACTTGGGAATTCAGCAAAAACAACGCCGTGGTCAATTACAACATCACGCGCGGTATCTACTATGACGGAACTTGGATTTTCGGCGGTCAGAACTTGCCGGCGCTGTTGCTGCCGTCCGCGTCTTGGATTGCGGCAATCAACGAATGCGACGCCGCGATTAGCCTTGTCGCTGGCGGCACCGAACCGCAATACACATGCGGATATGAAGTCAACGTCGATCAACAGCCGCTCGACATTATCGAGGCGTTCTTAGACGGCTGTTCGGGCCGCATGTACGAAATCGGCGGCTATTACAAGATCACCGCTGGCGCGCCCGCTGCGGCGGTCTATTCGTTCACAGACGGCGATATCCTTGCGACGGAAGACTTGACGTTCGATCCGTTCCCCGGCCTTGAACAGACCTATAACGGCGCTCACGCGTCCTATCCGGAACCGGGCGAGGGTTGGGCAGCGAAAGACGCGCCGCCTTACCTTGTTCCCGATCTTGAAGCCGCAGACGAAGGCCGGCGCTTGCTGGCAAACTTGCAGTTTGCAACGACAACATCGAACACACAAGTTCAACGCTTGCTGAAAGCTGCCGTCGAGGCAAACCGCAAGTTCCGTCGTCACATTATCCCGCTGCCGCCAGAAGCATGGTTGTTGGAACCGGGCGACGTTGTGTCGTGGTCGTCAACGCGTGAAGGCTACACGACAAAAGATTTCCTGATTTCGGCCATCACCGGCAAAGTCGGCATGGTGCAAATCGTGTCGGTGCAGGAAATCGACGCGGCCGATTACGATTGGACGCCGGGAACCGACGAAAAGCCGTTTTCGGTCGGCTACGTCGGCAACGTCAATCCGCCCGTCCAAACGTTCACCGGCTTTGCGGCTTCGCCGGCAACGCTGTTCGATAACGACGGGACGCCTCGCGCTCCGTCGATTGCGGTGAACTATCCCGGCACGATGGATGACGTTCAATCCGTCCGCATTCAAGTCAAGATCGCGACCGCACCGGATACCGATTTGACGTTTGACGGAACCTTGCCTTACGGCGATCCCGGCACGAATGACGATCCGCTAACCGCGATCATCAACGCGACATTTGTTCCCAAGACCGATTACAAGGTGCGCGGCAAGCTTGTTCCGTATTCCGGCCGCGAAACGGACTGGTCGGACTGGCTCGACGTGACGACAACGGACGTTGCGATAAGCGATGCTCGAAACGATCTTGCCCATGCGCAAGCCGATCTGATCGCCTTCTATACGCAACTAAGCGCCGAATTGCAGGCGACGCGCGACCGGCTTTCGCAACTCGCGCTCGCGGTCGCACAAACGGGCGGGCGGATCGCCAAGGATAACTATGCGGCGGTCAAGCTCGGCAACGCGTTCGCTGCCGCGTCAACCGAACTGTTCGCCTCGATAGACGAAATCGACGGCCAACTAGTGGCACAGGCGGGCGCTATAACCGACGTTCAAGCTTCGGTCGGTCTTGTGTCGGCAGACGGCCTATTTCAGCTTGTGGTGAGCGCTGGCGCGGGCGACGTGGTGTCGCGGCTCACGGCGCAAGTACGCGCCACGACGGGCGACGCGTGGGTTGATGCCGGCTTGATCATGGAAGCCGGCTTTACGGGCGGCAACCCGGCGCTGCCGTTCTCTAACTACATCATCAAAGCCAGCAATTTTTACGTGACGGACGGGACGAACACACATCAACCAATGGTGTATTCGGGCGGCGTCCTAAAGCTCAATATCGCAGATGTCAACATCGTGAACGCTGGTCTAATTCAGGGACCGACTAGCGGGCTGAAAATCGATATCGACAACGAATTTATTTCAATATCGGTGCCGTGATGACTGGCGAGCTTGGATTTGGTTTGTACAATCACACAACGCCGTGTTTGCGGATAGCATACGATCCCGCAACGAATGGTGCGACAGAAGACCCCGCCAATGTCGGCAAGTTCAAATTTGACAGCTTGCGCGGAACATCTCTCGGCTATGTTTACGATATCGGGGAAAAGGGAAGCTATGACAGCCGTTACCGTTCTGGCGGATGGAACACCAACTATTGGTTTTTCACGACACAAGGCGATTTCGAAAGCCCATACACCGCGTCCAATATTGGGCCAACTGCAAAAGCAACAATCGTTTGGCTGACAAGCGGCAGCGGCGCACAAACCAAATACTTTTACAAAGAATGGTTTCCGTTCGGGTATATGCCGCATGTTGAATTCCGTTGGATTGACGAAAGTTTGCCCGCAAATACGTTTGTCGGTGCGCAAGTCGATTACACAAGCTTTGCAAGTAGCAACGGCTTTGTCGATAGTTCGTCCGGTTATCTTGGAACGACAATCGGTCAGATTGACGGAAACTTGTTCGGGTCAAGCGGCTTTCGCGAAGCGTATGCGAGAAACACCAAAAACAATCTCGGCTTTACCGATCCGACTAGATATTTGATGACAACTTTTCAATTGCCACGGCGCGAGGATGCATTGCCGGATTTTTCCACCACGCCGGTTAGCGGGCAACAAGTTCTGTTGATCAACCCGACGACTGCACGGCTCGCGCTGCCGGGTAGAACGGTAAGTGATCCCAACCCGGATCATTACATTTTCCACGAAGACAAAATTCCCGCCAAGATCATGGCGGCGGGTGACGTTACCGTTCCCGCGTCCGGAAGTATCGACATTCCTTGCCCGCTTCCGATCACGGCGTTTACCTATATGGATTTCATGATTAAGCGGCAAACCGATACGGAGTTTTGGAACCCGCCATTTTATGACAGCATCGCATCCGACAAATCGTTGCAATTCCGATATTTTATCGACGTTGCAAACCAGAAAGTTACGATCACCAATCAGAAGGCGACGGCGCTAACATTGCGCTACATCATCTTTGCCGACAGCGATCAAATCGAGACGACTGGCGGCAAGAAAGTTCTTTATAACGGCAACGATGGCACAACCGACTTTGCTCAAATCAAGCGTCCCGGTTCGTCCGATGTCGCGCCCAATCTCAACGACATTATCGTTGATACTCGATTGGCGTATCTGCCGATCCTCGCGCAAGGCTTTTTGAACTGGACGGCCGATTTCCCGACCGTCGTTGCAAGCCCGAACAAATTCAAGGGCGAGCGGATGACGACAATCAATGTAAACAATCCGTCGCCAGCGTTGAAGCTTTATGTCAAACAAAGCATCATCTTTCCAGAAAGCAGCCATCCGATTGCAACCCGTCCGGATTTCCATCGCGTGTTTACCGATGCCGCAAGTTGGACGGGTAGAGCATCGCAAGATAGCTCTTGGGCAATGGTTCACGCCGACGAAAGCGCCGTTGATTTCTACATGGCAGGAAGCAATCCGCAAACGGCAAACAACAGCGGCGGCACAACCAAAAATCAAACTTGGGACGGAAGCAATCACGACACCGACGCGCTAGGAATGCGCTACTATATCTTCGGAATTCCGCAAAATTTGTAGCGTTTGCGTATCGAATGTGCTAAACACCGGCATATTTTGAAAGAAATTTCATGACTTCGACTTATAAGACCGGCACCGCAGCCGTAACAAACGGAAGCGTCAACGTGGTCGGCACCGGTACGGCGTGGGCCGTTGCTTTGGTCGTCGGCGGAATGTTCTCATGCAATGGCTTGTCCGTCCCGATTGCGTCGATTGTTGACGACACGCATTTGACGCTCGATTACAATTGGCCCGGCGCGACCGGCAGCGGTCAATCGTACTCGATTTTGCGCGAGAATTCCGACGCTGCAAACATTGTCGATTTGACCGACAAGCTTACACAAATCCTTATTGACCTTTCGCTTGCTGGAATTCATCCGAACAATTCCGGATCGCTCGCAAAGCGCGATGCGTTGACGCTCACGGCCGATAACGACGGCTACTTGTATTTGCAGGCTGAATTGGGCGTTGCGTTCGCGTTCTATCGTTGGGATGGTCCGTCGCTCGCCTGGGTTGGCCCGTTCCCGGTCGCGTCTGCGGTGACGGCTGCGGCTGGCGTCCAATCGATTGTTGCGGGAACAAACGTCACAATCGACAACACCAATCCGAATATTCCGGTCATCAACGCAACCGCTCCGGATTTGCGCCCGCTCAATAACACTTGGACGGGCAATAACACTTGGCAAACCGGTCTGAATACGTTCAAGACCGCGACGACGTTCAATCTAAACGCGGCAGCATTGCCCGCCGCGCCATCTGGTACGATTGCGCAATTTGGCGGCGCGGACGCAACCGTTGCGCGCCTCTTGCTGGATAGTTTCGGTACGGGCGGAACGAATTTCACATTCCGCGCGAGCCTTGGCACGGCGGCGGCGCGATCCGCTTTAACAAGCGGTTCTGTGATCGGAACGTTTGGCGCTATGGGCGCTTATGACGCGACCAATTATGTTACCAGTTCGCGCGCTGCAATGGCGTTCGTTGCGGCGGAAAATTGGTCGGCTACAAACCAAGGCGCGAGGATCGATTTTTATACAACGCCGCTCGCGTCAACGACACAAAAGCTTGCCGGTTCGATCAACCCGGACGGTTCTCTTACGATCAACCAAAACGCGGCAGCATTGCCCGCGCCTCCAAATGGGACAGGTTTGCAAGTCGGCGGCGTTGACGGAACCGGTGCGCGGATATTGGCCGATACGTTCGGGACGCAAGCAAGCTTTACCGGTCGCCGTGCCAACGGTACAGCGGCGGCTAGATCGGCGCTCGTTAGCGGCGACATTATCGGTACGTTCGGCGCTCATGGCGCATATGACGCGACGAATTATTCGAACGCTAACCGCGCAATGATGCAAACGGTTGCAACGGAAAATTGGGCAGCGGGTGCGCAAGGCGCAAAGGTGCAATTTTCCACTACGCCGAACGGCGGAACAACAACGGCAGTTGTTCTAACCATCGATCGAGACGGCGGATTGCAAAAAGTCGGCGCGGGACAAACCAGCCTGAAACGTGTCGGCATATTGGGCGGCAATCCGGTTACGTCCGGGACAACCGATCCCAATCAATTCATGGTCGCCGGCAACGAAAATGTTGACTGGAGTTTTGGTTTTTACGGTTCCGGTGCGATGTGGGCACAACCGCGCGGAACCGCAAATTATTCGGTCAATTATAACTCGATTTTCAACCCGAACGGCGGCAACGTCGGCATTGGTGCAACCGGGCAATCGCCGACTTCGAAACTAACCGTTGCCGGCGCTATCGCAACCGCTGTACCGACAATTCAAACGACCAATTACACGGTCAGCGCGGATGACGACAGCGTGATTTTCAACGGATCGGGAACGATTACCGCAACGTTGCCCGCTGCCGCCTCTTATCCCGGTCGTTGGTTGACTGTTAAGACGATCACCGCGCAAGCGGTCAACAGTGCAAGTTCGAACGTTAAGCCGCTGGCGAGTAATACGGCAGGAACCGCAATTCTTGCTGCAACTGCCGGCAAATGGGCGCTCTTGCGGTCGGATGGAACGAATTGGGTCATTATGGCCGGCAACTAAAGGAAGGAAACCACAATGCAGCTAAAGCCGGAAATCGTTACCGTTTTGAATTCGCTTGGTGCGGATGAAACGGAAATAAGCGGATTGGTGGAATATTTCTCTGCCCGTCTCGTTCAAGCACATGCCAATTTGGAACAAATAGACGACAACATTGCCAGTCTGCAAACCCAACGTGTCGAAGCGCAAACGCTGATCGACACGTTGACAACCGCAATCGGCAAATTTGTCATTGTGGAATGATCGACCATCAATAACCAACGCCTAGCATAGATATTGAAAGCTTTAAACCCATGAACCGTACAACGTTTTTCGCGTATGTGCGCAAAGCGCCTTTTGGCGGTCGTCTCACCACGTCGCAAGTTGCCGGCCTAAATGCGATCCTCGATTATTGGGACGCGTCCAAGCTGACCGACGTGCGTTGGTTGGCGTATATCCTCGCGACGCCGTTCCATGAGACGGGCGGCAAAATGCAGCCGGTCGAGGAAAACTTGAATTACACGACGGCAGCGCAAATCCGCAAAACTTGGCCGGTGCGGTTCCGTGACGAAGCTGCGGCAAAGCCTTATGTCCGCAATCCGCAAAAGCTCGCCAATCTGGTTTACGGCGGTCGCATGGGCAATCGTGCGCCTAACGACGGCTGGACGTATCGCGGGCGCGGTCTTGCTCAACAGACGGGCCGGCTCATGTATGCGAAGTTTGGCGAGGAAGCCAATCCGGAGCTTGCGCTTGATCTGAAAACGTCCGTTGCGAACATGTTCAAAGGCATGATCGAAGGGCTTTATACGGCTCATGCCTTGCGCGAGTATTTCAACGACACGGCAAACGATCCGGTCGGCGCTCGCGCGGTCATCAACGGTGACAAGCGGACCAAGGGCGCGCTTGTCGCTGGCTACTATAAGAATTTCCTCGACGCGATCAACGCGGCGTCCGAAGCCGAGAAAGTCGGTTTGATCCCGGCCGATGTCAAGGTTGAAGACGCAAAGCCGGATGACGTACCGGCGCACAAGTCAAAATCGCTTTGGGCGATGATTACCGGCTTTGGCGGCGCGGGCGGTTTCTCGCTGTTCGATGCGATGTCTAACGGCTCGACGTTGCTTGGCGCGATCAACAATCCGTGGGCGCTCTTGGCCGTCCTATCGCTCGCGGTCGGCGGCGGCGTGTTCGCTTGGCTGGTCATGTCGGGACGGCTGCAAATACTGCACGGAAAGGCGGTGTCATGAATACGCTTTACACGGTCGGCGCGGCAGTCGTCGCGGTGCTGGCGTTCCTCGCGTGGTTCGCCGGCAAGATCGCCAAGATGACGCGAGACGCGGCAGCGGCAAAACAGAAAGGGCAAAACGATGCGTTGCAACAGAAGTTTGATCAAATCGACGCGGGCGCTCCCGATCTTGACGCTTCTATTGGCCGGCTGCGGGACCGTGCCGACAACGGCGGTAAACCCAACCCTAGCTGATCCGCCGCCAAGCGTCGTCAACGCGCTAGAAACCGCCGCTAGGGCCGATCCAGCGGCGGCGGCGTGGGTGATCGGGCTAGATCGCTTCTATCAGAAGCAAGACGCGGCCAAGGCGGTTAGGAAGCGCTAGGACTGGAAAGGGCGGCTAGTTGCCGCCCTTTTGGTTCGGAGCGTCGGCGCAAACTGTACATGTCATGGACCGGCCTTTGCAGCCGGCCTTGATCGTTCCGGCCGGGCAGCAAGTCCCAAACGAAGCGTTCCATTCGTGGCATTCAAAGACAAGTCTTGAACCATGACAACGCCAACAATCCGGCGATGTCGTTTTAGAAGATGTTAATATATTCAACACGCCTTACTTGCCTTGGCTAAATGATCAACTTGCGAGCTTCGTTGACGTACCAAGCATATTCCACATTGTCAAAGCGGAACGAACGCGCGTCGTTGCATTCGGCAACTTTCCAACCCGCCTCAATCGCCGTTTCGCGCTGTTCGTAGCGGCTTTTGTTCTTGGTGTGAATGCGTTCGTCCCATTGCCCGGCCGGGATGCTCGCGGCGATCCGGTTGAATTCCGCGTCGGTCAATCCGTTGCGGCGCTTGTAGTCGCCTAGCGGGCCGGCTGGCGGGCTGATCTTGACCATAGGCGCGCCGTCGCGGGCGACATAATAGCGCGTCGTCGGCTGGACGGGCGAGCCGCCTAGCAACAGCTTCGACGCGCGGTCAACCTTGATCCGCAGCATGAAGTCAAACGGATCGGAATGCGCTCGAATGAACGCGTCCGGATCGACGCCATGAACCATCGCGGCGACGGCGGCGCGGATCGAGACGCAATTGCCTAAATCCTTGTGCCACGCTGGCGGCTGTTGCTCGCTAATTGAATTGGCGTAATCGAACGGGTCAGGATGCCAGTAAGCGCCTTTCTGCTTTAGTTTGCCGTCCATATCTTCGGCAATGTAGTTATTGACATCGCGAAGCCACATGCGCTTGTAATGGACGCTTTCAAGCGTCAAAAGCGTGAACTGTTCCCAACGTGTCTCAATCGCCTTGACTTGCTCCAAATAGTCGCGGTGAATGCGATAGGTGATGCCGTCCGTATTGGCTTGGATTAGCTGCACGGTCGGGACCGTCAACAGCCATTCGGCCAACATGCAAATCAACAATTGCCCGTTGATGGTAATCGTCATCGTCAACTGCGGATCATAGAACACCGAATATTTATCGTTGCTCTTGCCGTATGTGCCGTTTGCCGCGAGCTTAAGGCTATTCGCCTCGACGCATTTCTTACCCTTTAGCTGTTGCCACTTTTTGCGCTCTTTAGGTATCTCGGCATATTCGCGCGTGAACGCCTCGCCAAGATGCGCGGGCGCAAGCTTGTTCACAATGGCAATCGACGGGTACAGGCTCGCAACGTCGATATCGCGGATCAACCATTCGTCGGTTGCGATGATCCGTTGCGCGCTCACGCTGCCATGAATGCCGCCCGTACCGAAATGGAAGTCAATCCCGCCGACGTTCGCCTTGACGCCGGTAAACACGCCTTTCGTCTTAATCGGCGCGTCCGGGTCTTCCAGATCATCCGGCGTCAAGACTTGCTGTTTCATCCAATCTAGGACGCGAGCGAATTCCGGGTTGGTGAAGCTGACATAATTAAAGATGATGTCGGCTAGTGCGATGCGATTGCGAACCGTTTGCCGTGGCTGCTTGCGGCCGGAACTGCGGTCATAGCAAATGTCTTCCCCGATCTTCTGTTCAAGGATTTTCGCGCCAATCTTTGTGTCGTTGAAGTTCATCACGTCAACGCCGAATTGATCGACCAAGCTAAGACGGAATTCAATCGCCTTGGTCGAGAAATGCGCGAACCGCTTCGTTTCGGTAACGTCGTGACGATTGTACGGGATCAACAAGCCGTTGACTTCGTTGTGACCTAGCACGGTTCCCGGCTCAACAGGCATGTCAACGACGGTTTCGGCGCGCATGTTGACTTGCAGCGCCTTAAGGCTTGTCGTCTTTGCCTTGTTGTCGAAGTGATGGATTTTGGCTAGGTCGATCTGCGGCGCGAACCGGTCGCGCTCCCAAATCATGCCGCCGAAGCGGTCGCCGCGTCCTAGCAGTTCTTGCGCCTTGGCGTAAATCTGATCGATGGTCGCTTGTGGGTTGGTGTAAATGTAGTGAATGACCGGGTAATCAAATTGCAGGCTGAAAAACCCGATCATTGGCGTTTGCGTTCGGTACAGCCAATTGAACCAATCGATTAGTTCGCGCCGGTCGTCGCGAAACGTGCTGATTTCCCATGTGCTGGACGCGTCCGAATGCAGCGCTTCCATATGCAGCGTAAACACATTCAGAAACGTCTCGATATCGTAAACAACCGTGTTGGATAGGTCGAGCATTCAGCGCCGCAATCCAAGCCGCTTGTATGCCTCGCAAACGGTCATCGCTTGCGCAATCGCGTCGTCAAGCGCGTTGTGCGCCTCGCCATAGTTGCAATAATCGTCGCGGGTCATGCCGGCGAGGTCGCAAATCGTCCGGACGGATCGCGGCGCGCGATAGTGCCACGGAACCGGCAGACCTACGGCGCGGTAAACAGCCTCCAAAATGGACGCGTCAAAATGCGGATCGTTCGCCCATAGGCGCAAATTCTGGTCATCGGCCGGCGTCGGTTCGGCTGTCAAGTCGTTCAACCAGTTCGCAAATCGAATGCAGCCGTCAACCGGGTTGGCAAACGCGGCTTGCGCTTCCGGTGATTGATCGTTCCACCAAGCGACGGTTTCGGGATCGCGCGCGAGCGGATAGCGTAAACCGTTGTACGTCGCCGGTTGGCCCAATTCTTTCCATCGCGCGAATGAAATTGCGTTTTCCGTCGCGACATAGAATTGATACTGGCTATCGAGATAACCGTATTCCGGCCAACCGGCGACGGGATCGAACACAACCGCGCCAATGCTGCGAATGTCGCTGCCCGGCGTCTTTCCCCATGTTTCAAGGTCGAGCATGATATGCATTGGTGATCCTCGCTAAAACGGAATGCAGTCGCGGACAAAGAATTCGGTCGGGATTTGGCCCGGCATGAAACGAAGGCGGCACGGCTCACCAAGAGCCGCACCGCATCGTTGGCACGTCCGGGCGGTATTATCGCCCCGGCATCATTCCGGGCATCTGACCGGGCTGCGGCATCATGCCCGGTTGCATCTGCGGCATTCCGGCAGGCATCGGCATTGCGCCCGGCTGCGGCATCTGACCGGGCTGCATACCAGCGTTGCGCGTGAAGTCGGGCGCGGGTGCCGGCATCGGCTGCGGCTGCGGATAACCGGGCTGCGGCACCATGCCGGGCTGCATTTGCGGCGCTGCGGCCGGGCCGGGCATGGGCGAGCCGGCAGGCATCGGCATTGCGCCCGGCTGCGGCATCTGACCGGGCTGCATGGTGCCGGGCATACCGGGCGCGCCAGCGGCGGCAACGGGCGTTGCGGACGCGCCGGGCGGCAACTGGTATTGCTGCCCGCCGAACAGCGTTTGCGCGTCCGGGCCGTTGATGATCGGTTGCCCATACCCGACGTGATCGATTGCGACCGGGTTGACGTAAAGGCCCGGCGTATGGGTGCGATCGGTCGGCACGTTGACCTTAAGGCTAAGAGCGCAAGCGACATAATCGCCGCATTTGATCTGGTCGCCGGTCAACTGTGCATAGGTGCCGTTCGGCTGCAACTTGAAGATCGGCGGCGCAAACGCTTCCGTCGTGATGGTCAGCACGTAATGACCGGCGTAACCCTCGCGCTGATTGTATGGCTTGCCGTTGCGATCAACGCCATTGTCGCCGTCCTTGTACTTCCATGAAAACTGCGGCGGGATACCTTGGCCGTAGCCGGTCGCCGCTTCCTGTGCCATGTACGGCCAAACATGCGCCTCGAAATCGGCGCGAGGAATGGCAAGGCCGAACGACCACTGTTCAACCGGCTTGCCGTCCTTAAGAACGGTGTTGCCTTTCTGGTCTTTCTTTTGGGACGCTTTGCCGGGGTTGCCCCAAACGATGCGGCCGACCGGCGTCTTGAATTCAACAGTCATTTGCTATTCCTTTCCGAACAATCGTTGTGCTTTCGTGTTGGCATCAACGCGCACAAGTTTGACGCCAGTCTGTCGCCGCTCGGTGAGCGACTTAACAACTTCCTCGCTAACACCGGCTTTGATCGCCTGTTTCGGCGTAACCAATTTCGGTTTCGCAAGGTTCTTTCCGGTCAACGCTTGCATGATCGCAACGTCAATTCCCGGCTTCCAATCGGTATTGGAAAGCTGAATTTCAACGGCGTATCCGTCAACGACTTGGCCGGCTTTCAAACGAAATTTAGCCATTTCTTCGAGCGCGTCAAGACGATTTTCAAGTGACGTTTGCGCTATTCGCAGCGTGTTCAACTCGAATGCAAGCGTTTCGTTGTCGATTTCGTCGCTGTAAGCCATTTCGGACGCGTCGATTGCGTTCATGTTGGCTTTGCGAGCGGCCGGGCAAGTCGCGAGCGCGTGACATTTACCGCAATGACCGATTCCGGTAACAAGCTGATCGCTTGGATTGGTCAATGTGTTCGCAATACGCAAATAACGTTCGTACAAATCGGCATACGTGATTTCCCACGACCGCGACTTGCCCTCCGGGTGATGCGGTCGCGGTTGATGGATGGTAAGCACGATCCGGGCGGGTGTAATCTGCCGGGTCAAGCAGTAGCCGACCGCGTGAGCAATCAGCGTCCAATGTTCTTGCGGCTCGACAATTCCCCAACCGTATTTGAAATCATCGCCGTACAACGTCCCGGTTTCGGCATTGTATGCCATATGATCGGCGCGAGCGTTGACGCGGAACTGATCGGTTCCAAAGCTTGTGTTCGTCTCGACTTCGCTTGCAATCTGCCCGCGTTCAAGCGCAACAATCGCGTCGAGATAGACTTGAACGAATTCGACCATTTCGACGGTCACATAAACGCCGTTCGGCGCTTTGCGGTCGATAAGTTCGTCAACGGTGAAATCGTTGCGGAAGACGGCAACCGCTACCCAATGCGCCGCAATGCCTTCGTCGCGGTCCTTGGTATCGGCAACCGCTGCCGGCAATGAAGCCGGCAACAGTCGCGAGCCGTTACACGCCATGAAACGGGGAAGTTCGTCGGCTGTAACGGTGATCATGTTAGTTCCACTTCTGATCGCGCGTCATGCACTGGACGGCATAGACGATCATTTCGCCCGCGCGAGGCTGCGAAACGATGTCGGTGATGACGCCAAGCGGGACGCCGAACGCCGTTCCGATTTCCGCCGTGACGCGCGCCAGATAATCGGTATCGATCAACGGCATACCGTTGCCGTCCCGCTTCGCCATCTGACCGGAAAGCGCCTGCATGAAGGTTGGGAAATCCATTGCCGGTGCAGCGACGGGCGCGGGCGGTGCTGCCGGCATGGGCTGCGGCATCGGGACGGGCTGCGGTGCCGGCATGG
This sequence comes from Mesorhizobium sp. M1A.F.Ca.ET.072.01.1.1, assembly GCF_004023325.1. Taxonomy (NCBI): domain Bacteria; kingdom Pseudomonadati; phylum Pseudomonadota; class Alphaproteobacteria; order Hyphomicrobiales; family Phyllobacteriaceae; genus Mesorhizobium; species Mesorhizobium sp. M1A.F.Ca.ET.072.01.1.1. The sequence goes on from NZ_RZSF01000003.1 coordinate 46,699, forward strand.
TCGAGACGACGTTGCCCGGTTGCTGCGGATATCCCGGCCCGGTCGGGTAGCCGGCCGGCTGCGGCATCGGAACGGGCTGCGGTGCGGTCGAGGCGGTCGGTGCGGCGGGTGCCGGCATCTGCATAACGGGCGCGACCGGCTGCGGCATCGGAACGGGCTGCGGTGCGGCCGGCGCTGGCGCGGCGGCATTGCCGGCGACTGCCATCTTGGCGCGCAACTCGGCTTCGACGGCGGTAACGGTTTCGGCAGACACGCCGCGACGTTTGCGCCAAACGCCTTTGTCGGTCATTTCCTTGTTGCCGGAATGAATGCGTTCGTCCCAAGGCAAGCCGTTCTTATCGACGTTGGGCGCGTTGGGATTGACCGGGCCGTTGTCATCGCCGGTTTCATCGTCGGTGCCGGGTGCCGAGTTGTCGGCGGTAATGTTGACTGCGGTCGATCCGCCAAGGAACGCGAGCAAGCGCGACAATTCGGACGGGCTTGCTTCCGTGATGGTTAACGCAAATTTCATTGTGGGTTTTCCTTTCCCCTGTGACAAATTTTGACGCTGGACCGTAGCGACGACCGCTTGACGTGTCAATCGAATTCTTCCACTATGTCAGAAAATCAAACCGGGAGTTATCCATGGAATTCGCCATTTCTTGCGAAATTTTCGCCCGCCTAGCTAACGTCGTCAAGGATATTCCGGCGACGGAAACCCGTCCGCATCTAAAATCTGTCTACATCGAACATAAGGACGGTGAGGCGTTCGCGGTCGCCAGCAATTCCCGCTTTGCCGCAATCGAATATTTGGGCAAGGTCGATTTCGGCAACGGCTCCGTTCACATTGCCGCCGATCCGGTGCTAATTCAGCAATGCCGAACCGAAGCGCCGTTTAATAGCGTTCTGTCGGTCAGCTTCAACGAAGTGTTGCAGTTCGGCGCGGCCAAAACCACGCTCGGCTATTGCTATCCGGGCAACGTCGCCGTCGTCGCAAACGGCTCGCCTTTCGTTCAATGGCGTACATGGACGCCGGATAAGCCGGTGACGAAGACAAAGGGCGCGATGTTCTGGAATACGGAGAATATCGCCAATATCGGCGCGTCGTCGCCGTCCGGTCGGTTGCTGTTCCCTGAATTCATCGACGCAACAAAGCCGGTCGTGGTGCGGGATATTATGGATGAAAATTGGTTTGGTCTGTTCATGCCGAACCGTACCGTTGAAGGCGAAATAATCACCTATAGCGACGGCGCAAAGCTTCCGGAGTGGTTCAAATGACGGATCGCGAGCAAATAGCGTTTGTTGCCGGCTTCGTTTGCTGCTTGCTGGCGTGTGCAATTTTTGTCATGGTGCTTTAATGAAACCAGTGTTTTGCCAAGTCAAGCACGATCCGGACGCCGGCACGTTTGGTGATTGCGTCCGGGCTTGCATTGCGTCGTTGCTCGAATTGGGTCCGGGTGCCGTGCCGCATTTCTATCATGACAGTTGTGACGGTGAAACGGGCCATACACGGATACGCGAGTGGTTGGCTACTCGCGGCCTTGTGCCGTTCTATGCGTATTACAACGGCAATGATCCGCTTGAAACGGTGTTGGAACATATGAACACGGTCAATCCCGGCGTTCATTACATGCTGTACGGCAATACCGGCGAAAGCGATCATGTTGTTGTTTGCTGCGGCAACAAGATCGTTCATGATCCGGCTTGGGTTCCGACCGATTTCGTTGCGGCGAATTCAACCGGCTATTGGTCGGTTATGGTGATCGCAGTAAAATGACAATCCAGCTTCGCCCGGATCAATGGCAGCTTAAAACCGATGTTTACGGCGCTTGGAACAGCGGCGCGAACACGGTTCTAGCCGTGCTGCCAACGGGCGGCGGTAAGTCGGTCGTCATGTCCGATATCATCAACGATCAAAACCAGCTAGGCGCGCAACAGTGCGTTGTTGCGCATCGCACCGAACTTGTGTCGCAAATGTCGTTGCATGTCGCTCGACGCGGCATCAAACACCGGATCATTGCGCCTAAGAATGTTGTCGCTCAAATCGCCGCGTTGCATCGCGAGGAATTGGGATACAACTTCGTTAATCCAACCGCGAATTGCTCCGTAGCCGGCATCGATACGTTGAACGCTCGCGCGGAGGAATTGAAGGGTTGGGCCGCGCAAATCGACTATTGGCATGGTGATGAAGGTCATCACTTTTTGCTGGCAAATAAGTGGGGAAAAGGTATCGGCCTTTTTCCTCGCGCTCGCGGTTCGCTTTGGACGGCATCACCTAGCCGCGCCGATGGCAAAGGGTTAGGTCGTCACGCGGATGGCTTGGCCGATGCGATGGTTCTTGGTCCGGATCAACGCACGCTGATCAATCTTGGCGCGTTGTGTGATTACGAAATCGCGCTGCCGGAAAGTGACTTCTACATTGACGAAGACGACGTGTCGGCAAGCGGTGACTTCACGCCGAAAAAGATGCGCGAGGCGTCCGAACGGTCGCATATCGTCGGTGATGTCGTCACGGAATACGTGCGCCATGCGTTCGGTAAGCGCGCGATTTGCTTTGCAACCGACGTTGAGACGGCCGGCAAGATCGCGAAGCGGTTCAATGAATTCGGCATTATGGCGGCTGCGGTATCGGCGGAAACGCCGGCTGCGGTGCGCGAGGATTTCATTAAGCGTTTCAAGCGCGGCGCAATTACTGTTCTGGTCAACGTCGATTTGTTCGGTGAAGGCTTCGACGTGCCAGCGTGCGAAGTCGTCATTATGGCGCGCCCAACCGCTTCGCTTGCGGTCTATCTGCAACAGTTCGGCCGGGCGCTGCGGACCATGGCGGGCAAGACGCATGGATTGATCATCGACCATGTGTCGAATTGGAAGCGCCACGGCAACCCGGACAAGCCGCATTTCTGGACGCTCGACCGGCGCGAGAAACGGGCCAAGCGTGCGCCCGATCCGGAAGCGATCCCGTTGATTACGTGTCGCGGCTGCGGCCGGCCGTATGAGCGTTGTTTACCGTGCTGCCCACGCTGCGGATGGATGCCGCCGTTGCCGGAAGGCGGCGGGCGCTCCGTCGAGGAAATCGACGGGGATTTGATCTTGCTGGATCGCGCCAAGCTCGCGGAAATGCGCGCGGCTATAGAATTGCCGTCGCCGGCCGATGTCGGATCGCGGACGGCGTTCGTTGCGGGCGGTTTGGCCGGCGCGGGTGCCGTCAATCGCCAAATTGAAAGAATTCAATCACAGAAACGTTTGGATGATGCGATTTGCCAATGGGCAGGAATTGGCCGTGCTAAAGGTCGATCCGACCAAGAATTGTACAGGCGTTTTTATTTGACCGTTGGCGTTGATGTGTTGTCAGCACTAGCGATGCCTCGCGCCGATATGGACGCATTGGCCGAAAAAGTTGAAAGTTGGATAAATGCCAGTCTGCAATAGATGCAAAATGACAAAATCCGGCGAAGGCTTTGCGGTCATAAAGGTTCGTGGCAAACCATTTGTGCGGAAGGTTTGTCGCGATTGCATAAGCATTCAGCGGAAGAAAAGGTATTATAGTAATCACGAAGCCAACAAAGCGAAGATGAACGATCATTATGCGCGTGTAGGCCGATTTAGACACAAAAGAGATTATGAAGCGAACAAGGAAACCTTTCGCGCAAAGAGCATAGAGCGGAACGGGACACCGCAAGGGCGTGCCTACAATATGTGGAAAAACGCGCGATCCCGTTCCGGCGAGGAATTCGACGTTCCACGCGAAAAAATATTGAACGCTGTTGTAAATGGCGTCTGCGAGCGGTCGGGAATTCCCTTTGATTTCTCTATTCCAAAGGACCGAAAGATAAATCGTTTCGCACCGTCCATTGATAAAATTGACCGAACAAAAGGTTACACTGCGGACAACGTTCAAGTTGTTGTATGGTGTTACAACACCGGCAAAGGTGAAGCGACAGACGATCAATTCATTGCGTTCTGCAAAGTCGTTGCGGAGTACAATAAATGAACGAGGAAGCCGTAACGTCGCATGTGCGGCTCGCGTATGCCGATATCGGGCCGCTTTGGCGCAACAATGTTGGCGTCTTGAAGGATCAACGCGGCGTCCCGGTTCGCTTCGGCTTGGCGAACGAAAGCGCCAACATGAACCGCGAAATCAAATCGTCGGATTGGATAGGGATCACGCCGGTAACGGCATATCTGCAATCGTGCGGTTGGGTCACGCTTGGCGTGTTCACGGCGCTGGAAATGAAAAAAACCGACTGGCAGTTCAAGCCGGGTGATCCGCATACGGACGCGCAAGCAAAGTTTCATGCGTTGGTGCGCGAGGCGGGCGGCTTTGCCGGCTTCGTCACCAAGCCGGAAGACATTCATTCAATCATTAGGCGAGGGTAGGGCAGTGACCTATAGCGCGATCCTCGATGGCTGTTACCGCTATGAGCTTGAATTCGAGCTTGGCGGCAATGGCCCGGTCGCGTCCGTGTTCATGGTCAACCCGGCAACTGCGGACGGCGTGAAGAAAGACCATACCATTCGCAAGCTTGACGGCTTCGGTTCGCGCTTGGGTTGGTCGAAATACATCGTCGGGAACAAACACGCTTTCCGCGCTACCGATGTCGATGAATTGAAGACCGCAGCCGATCCGGTCGGGCCATACAATGCCGGCCATATTCTCGCGATCATGTTGCGTTCGCAGATTACGGTTGTCGCGTGGGGAACCTTGTCGAAGCTGCCGCCGCAGTTGCGGAATAACTGGCGACTTGTTGCCGACATCGCGGCGAGTATCAACCGGCCGCTTTATTGTTGGGGAACGTGCGCGGATGGTCATCCGGTACACCCCGTAATGATCGGATATAACAGAAAGCTAGAACTATGGAACAAGCCTTAGAAACCGCTTCGCATGGCGAGCGCGTCAAGCAAAAGATTGTCGAAATGGGATTGCGCTTGTGGCGCGTCGATCCGTCTTACGTGACGGCTCGGCGGATCGCGCATGAGCTAGGCATGACGCATTCGGCCGTTTTGTATCACTTCGGTTTTACGGCCGAACTGGTCAACACGATTGCTTATCACGCGGTCAAGCAAGGTGACGCGCGCGTGATCGTCCATTTGATCGCGATGAACCACAAAGCGGTTGCGCACCTAACGGACGCTCAACGGCTGGAATTCATGCGGATTGCGCGGAAGGGTTAGACCGGCCGGCATTCAAAGCGAACCTTTTTCGCCGCGTCCGGGTCTTTGCTTGCGGCCATCATGACGGCCATGTTCAACCACGTATTGCATTTTTCGACCGTGGCGAACGGCTTGTCTGTCATCGGGTCAAGCACATGCTTTGGCTGCTCGACAAACTGCCCATTAGTCATTACAAATACAACAAGTACCGCTTTCATAGGATCGCCCCATTAAGTCAAACGGGACGATCAATTCGCCAAATCCTCGCGATTGTCAATATTTCCCGTTATCGCACAAACCAAGTTCCCAAGTCGCATTGCTGCATGTGCGGGCGTAATCGGTATTCCGCCAGCTTCCGCCCGTCGAGGCGCAAGCGGTAAGCGCCATGAGCGCGGCGACTGCAAAATATTTCATCGTGGTTGCCTTTCGAGTTGTTAGGTACTCATGGGCTTGCCTCCGTTGTTGCCGCGAGCTTGTAACCGCGCTCGATAAAGCCCGGCCATGTGTAGAACCAATTGCGGGCGAAGCGGTCGCCCTTGGCGGTTGCAACATGGACGCGGAATTTCGGACGGCGGAAACCGTCCTGATCGCGTTCCGGCCAAACGTCGCTAATGAACGCCTTGCGCGCTTCCTTGCCGTTCGCGGTGTAGTGTTCCAGCCAAACAACGTCGCCGGGCTTGTACGGGCAAAGTTCCTTGAATTCCTTCCACGTCTCGGCGTTCGCCATTTGCGCGGCGCGCTCAACGTCTTCGTTCGGGCCGTAGTGATCCGGCGCAACTTCGTAGCTGCTAACCGGGTTCGGTGCCGGGTGTTCACGGTTGCGAAGGTTGCGGGTCATGCTGGTTACTCCGGTGAGCGGCGCATTAACGCGCCGCGTTCCTTGCGATGGTGTTGCGTTTGCGGCTGATTGACATTGCGACTTGCTTTGTCGAATACCGACCGTGAACCGTAAAGCGGCCGGTGATGTCGCTGCGGATGACAGCCCAAGGGCGGGCGGCATCTTTGACCATGTTAAGCGAGGTGTTCCGCGTGTCGATCACTGCATATTCCATGTCAGTCACTCCGTTGTTGTTGCAACGGTTATGCCATCGTTTGCGATGGTCGTCAACGATAAAATTGCGATGGTCGTCAATTATTTTCGCGGCCGGGTAGGACGCGTTAATTGCTGCAATTTCATAACGGCTTGAACTTCATTAGCGAAGCTTTCCAGCCGCCAACCGAACAGCCATACATGCCAGCGATAACCGGCCTTGGTGATGCTCACCGCGCCGCAAGGCGACGTGCAGAACCATTCATGACCGGGCGGATAGGTCAAGCCATACCGCCCAAATGTGTCTGCCGCCATGCGTCCAGCTTGCCGATTATCTCGGCGCGGTGATTGATTGCGCCGATCTGGACGGCATAGCCTTGCGCGTCCAGCGCGGTCAACGTGTCATCCTCGACATAGCCGACGACGCGGCTCCGATTGACCATGATGTCAATTCGACCGTCTTTGTTCACAAGCTGATATTTGCCCATCGGCATTAGCCTTTCGTGCATGATATCGCGCGCGATCTTGCTCGCTTCGTTTGATACGGTACGCAAGACTTTCACGACGTTTGCGCATGTACTCGCGTTTCCGCTCGCGTTCACGGTCGGTCACTTACTCACTTTCATTTGCTCGATATAAGCGATTAGCTCGCGCAATTTGCGCAAGACCCATTGCTTTTGATCTTCGGTGCAAACGTCGGTCCAGTGCGAACCGCTGCCGTCATTGTCAAAGCCGAACAAAGCGGCGATTGACCCGCGCTTAGTCCATTTGGTCAGCTTTCGCAGCACGGATGCCGACGCAAAGTCTGCCGCTCCGGTAGCCTTGACTATGATTGTTCCGGCTTCGGTGCGCTCGATTGCAGTAACGTCGGGCGTGTCGGGCAACGTCTTGACCCACTCCCCGACCGGCGTTCCGTCCGCGTGGCGTTGGTGATCTTCGCCGCAGTTCACGCATTCGATCATGCCGCTTGCATATATGCGGAACGACTGGCAACCGCATGAACAAACGTAAACCATAGTCGGCGCGGCCGGGAATTGAATGACGTTGGTCATGGTCAAAGCCCTAGCGTCTCACACGCGTAACGCGTTTCGCGGAACGGGCTTTTCGGATCGCTGTTGCGGACGGCGATAAAGAAGAAAACCCAATTGCCGGCCGGTGCTTGGTGGATACCCTTGAAATAAATTCCGCCCGGTTTGATGAATTTGATCCGCGACCAATGCCAAGGCTTCATTCCAACAACTCCCGTTTCCATGCTGCCGGATCGTCTTCAAGCGTCCCGTAAGTTTCGATCACGGTAAACTTGCCGTCGCGAACAAAGGTGAATTTGTTCAACTTGCCGTCGCGGTCGATGCCGATCAAATAGGCGTGTTTGTTCATCGCTTCGGCTCGCGCGGTCAGTTCCTTGTGCGCGGCTTCAAGGGCGGAATAAGCGGCTTGAATGTCGGCAAGCCGCTTGTGCATTGCCTTGGCTGATCCGAACATTATTCGGCCGCTTTCTTAAACCGTTCCGTATTGGCGCGGCGACGGGCCGAACGTGAAAGCGGGATCACTGGCGTATTGAGCGGTTCGGCGTCGGCAAGCTCTTGCGGCGTCGGCGCGAGCGGCAAGGTTGCCTTAAGGCTATCCGGAAGCGACGCATAAGCAGCCGCCGCGCGTTCTTCGTCGCTCGGCTGGTCAACGGACAAGTCGGCGTCAAACTCGATATCCGCGAACGCGTCGGCAAGGTCGGCTTGTATCGCCTTGTCGTTGAATGGATGATTGATCGCGAAAAGCGAGTTGTTGAGCGCTTCGTACAGCCGGGCGTGTTGGTTGTACGCCGTTTGCGCGTCGTTGATGACCCGTTCTAGCCGGTTCATTGCGGCTAGGTGCGCGTCCCGCTCGCCAATCATCCGGTCAATGCCGGTTTCAAGGATCGGCTGCGATGAAATTTGCGATGGTTTGCGACGAAGAAAGCTGAACATGCGATAAACTCCCGTTGCGTTTGTCATGATTTGCCGTGTTATACGCCGCCAAATCCAAGACCGTCAACAGATTTATGCAAAAACATGAAAAATTTGTGTTGCCGGCACGACAAATTTGCTGGTATGCGTCATGAAAATTTTACGCAAATCAGCGGCGGGACGAATGGCAAAAACGCTTAAGCTTGTTGACGTTGCGGATTATATCGGCGTTACCGTCCGCACCCTTTACAACATGATTGACGATGGCCGCTTTCCCGTTCCGCCAATTCCGGACACAAAGCCACGCCGTTGGAACGTCGAAGATATCGACGCGTGGCGCAAACCTAGCAGCAATCAGGCGAATGCCTGATTATGCGAACATGCGTGAAATGCGACCGGGCGCAACCCGCAACAGAATTCGCGAAACATTCTCGCATTTGCAAACAATGCAAGCGTGACCAGCATAACGAATGGCGTGAAAATAATAAAGGAAAAATAGCCGAACAGAGAAAAGGTTATTGGAAGCGCTACCGCGAGCAATACGCCGAAACCATAATTGAACGCCGCAACTCGAAGGACAACATTGCTAAATCGCTTTTTGGCGGTGCCAAGTTACGCGCTCGCGCTTCGCAACTGTCGTTCAACATTTGTCTTGATCACGTTCGGATACTGCTTGAACTTGGGACATGTCAGAAATCCGGGTTAGTTTTCGATCTATCCGATGCTAAAGGCAAGCGCCGACCGTTCGGCCCGTCTTTAGATCGTAAGGACAATTCAAGGGGCTATGAGCCGGATAACATTCAACTTGTTTGCAATCTCTACAATGTCGGGAAGAACGAACACGATGAACTAGATTTCATCGCTATGTGCTTGGCAGTCGCCGCGCGTAATCAGAACAACAACGCCGCAATCGCACGGTTTAACGAGTTGCTAAATGCAAGATTATAGCCAAGCCTTTGCGCATATTACGGCGTTGACCGGGCAAGACGCGAACACCGCCTTTGTCAATTTCCGCTGCATTCACGACGTTGATAAGGGCGTTCCGGCGCATTCCTACGATGGAACGTTACCGCAGCTTTGGCAGTCCTTGCTTGACTATCAGTCGCGAGGCTACGGCGTCTTTATCAACATCAACGAATTGGACGGGAACGGGCGCGAGCTTGCCAACGTTCAACGCATCCGCACCCACGTCGTTGACTTCGACAATCTAAGCGCCTTGCAGAATTTCGAGCGCGCCGCAACATGGTATCCAGCGCCGTCTTTTGCCGTTCAAACGTCGCCAAACAAGTTTCACGCTTATTGGATTTCAACCCCGTATCGCGACAACGACCGCTACACGCTCATTCAACGGAAGCTGCGGCAACTGTTTGACGGTGACAAGTCGGTGATCGATCCGACGCGCGTTCTTCGTCTTGCCGGTACGTTGCACCTAAAAAAACCGTCCGCGCCTCACACGGTTCGTTGTTGGTCGCTTCCCGGCTTCGGCTATGTGACGCCTCCGGAGGCGCTAGAAGCGGCTCTAGCCGGCGTGAACGTGCTTGATAGCGTCGGTGTGCGCCAAGACCTTGGAACGGCCAACCTAGCAGCGCCATCGCTCGACTGGATACGCTTTGCGCTCAAGCTGCTTGATCCCAACGATTTGGATTATCCCGAATGGCTATCAACGACCGCTGCCGTAAAGCAAGCCGGTTGGTCGCTTGTGACGCATGAACAAGAGCTTTTCGACCTTTGGAGCGAATGGTGCGCTCGATACGGAAAAAATGACCACGCGACCAACCTCAAAGCTTGGAACAGCATCCGGCAAACGGAGGTCGGTTGGCCGTCGCTACAACGTCGCGTCCCGTCGTTAATCGCTTATCAGACGCTTGCAACGCCACCATCGCAGCCGCAGTCCGCGCCGGGAACACCGCAGCAACCGCCAGCCGCGCCGCCGATGCCAGCCCCGCCCGAACTGGATTGCAGCGGCGAAATGCTAACCCATATGGAACAACAGACTTGGTTCAAGGGTTGCGTGTTCGTCGGTCGCTTCGGTCAAATCTTAACGCCGGCCGGTCGTTTGATGAACGCGACGCAATTCAACGGCCATTACGGCGGCAAGAAATTCATTATCGACGGAACCGGCAAAGTCACCAATGAAGCTTGGCAGGCTGCAACGCGCTCGACGCTTTGGACGGTTCCCAAGGTCGATCACATCCGCTTTCTGCCGTCTCGCGGTCACATGGAAATCATTACCGACGCGCTCGACCGGCAAGGCGTCAACACGTATAAGCCGATTAAGGTTGAAGCGCGGCCGGGCGATCCGTCGCCGTTCTTGAACCATCTGGCGGCAATGCTGCCGGTCGAAGCTGATCGGCGTATCTTGCTCGATTTCATCGCGCATAACGCGCGCTATCCCGGCCATAAAATACCGTGGTCGCCGCTTGTCCAGTCTGCGGAAGGCGTAGGTAAAGGCGTTCTTAAACGTGTGATCAAACACGTAATGGGCGGGCCTTATGTCCACTTTCCAAACGCAAAAGAAATGGTCGAAAGCGGATCGAAGTTCAACGCTTGGATGCGCGCAAAGCTGTTCATTCTCGTTGACGAAATCAAGGTGGACGAACGGCGCGACATGATCGAAGTGTTGAAGCCGATGATTTCGGAGGAAGAAATAGAAATCCAAGGCAAATTCGTCGATCAAGACAAGGAAGACAATTATTCGAATTGGGCGTTCTTTTCCAATTTCAAAGACGCGATCCCGGTCAATCGCAACGGTCGCCGCTTTGCGATTTTTTATAGTGCAATTCAGTCGGTTGACGATCTGCTTGCGCGCGGGATGGACCAACGGTATTTTGACGCGCTTTATCCATGGCTCGACAACGGCGGAAAAGAGATCGTCGCGCACTATCTGTTGAACTATCCGATTGAACGCGGCGCAATCCCGATGCGCGCTCCGGAAACGTCGTCAAGCGTCGCCGCTATCCGCTATAGTCGCGGCCCGGTTGAACAGATGATCCTAGACGCGGTTGACGATCAATTGCCCGGCTTCCGTGGCGGTTGGGTCAGCGCAACGGCGGTTGCGAACCGGCTTAAGGCGACGGGTGCGCGGGCGGTATCGCCTAAGACAATCGGCGCGATCTTGGAAGCGTTGCAGTTCCATGAAATCGGCCGCTCGACGCGGGCATATTTCCAAGAGGATGCCGGCAACCGTTCGCAATTGTTCAATGTGGACCGTGCGGCAAATGTTGCTGATTTCGGGCGCTGGCAAGGGTATGAATGAGTTGCAGCCCGACGCCGTAAGCTAACCGGGCTGCGGTCCCCAACGGACGGGCTTTAATGCGTGACGGGCGTGATAGTGGCAGATCGCAAGAGCGCTGCGAATTCGGCGTATGTCGAGGCTTGCGCGCGAAGCTTGATCGCCTCTTTTGCCGCCTTGGTCTTTTTGGCGGCTTCAAGCGCCGACAATTCCTTTTGCTCAAACCACTTTGCCGCTTCGGCTCCGTCAGCGAAGTTTAGTTTTATGTTGCCGCTGAAATTGAACGTGAGCATTTTTGGTATTCTCCGGCGTGTTTGCGATGGTTGAACCGTCGATTTGTGTTTTATATGTCACTTTGAGACACGTTGTCAACGGTGCGGTCGCCAAAACGAATTCCGTAAGCCTTTCAATGGGTCCGTTGCGATGGGTGCGGCTGGCTAAGTAATTGAAATTGCTCAATATTTATATATCTGCTGGAAGAAGAAGATGAACAGAGAAACGCCGATGCCGATCAGGATCACGCCCAGCTGCGAAAAGATGTTGCGGTAATATTCCAGCAGCTTTTCGCGATGGCGCAGTTCCTCGCGCACGCTGTGCGCTACGCGCAGATTGACGATCAGCGAAATGATCAGCAGCCCGGCGCCGACCAGGATGAGTCCACCGATGAGAAGGTAGCCATGGCCTGCGCTGAAATCCATTCGTGTCCCCCGAAGCCTGCGCCAAATTAGCGCCAATTTCGTCGCGCTCAAAGCCACGAGACAAGCCGGGCATCAGGCCCAGCCGGTCTCGCGCGCCGCTCCACCGCTCTGCGGCAACCAAAACGATTGACCCGGCCATCCATCCGGCCGATATCCCGCGCAAGTTCGTACCGAGACCCCAATGACCTCAGATACCGATCTCAAGGAAGCCGAGCGCGGCCCCGACGCCGCCTGGCAGGACGACGTGCGTGCCGGCGTGCGCCATGTGCGCGACCTCGCAGCCCTGCCGCTCTCACCGGCCGAGCGCGCCGCTGCGCAGCAAGCCGCCGCCGCCCACAAGGTGCGCGTGCCGAAAGCCTATCTCGACCTGATCGACTGGAACGATCCGAACGATCCGATCCGCGCGCAGGTGATCCCGTCGCCGGACGAATTGATCACTGCCGAGGGCGAACTCGGCGATCCGATCGGCGACCACGCCTTCAGCCCGGTGCCCAGGCTGACGCATCGCCATGCCGACCGCGTGCTCTTGTTCCCGACCTATCAATGCGCGATCTATTGCCGCTTCTGTTTTCGCAAGGAGTCGCTGACTTCGATCGGCCGCGGCTATACGCGCGAGGCGCTGGAGCCGGCCCTCGCTTACATCGCCCAACATAGCGAGATCCGAGAAGTGATCCTGACCGGCGGCGATCCACTGTCGCTGCCCGACAAGGCGCTCGCCGAAATCCGCGCCCGTATCGAGGCCATCCCGCATGTGCGGCTCCTGCGCATCCACACCCGCGTGCCGGTGGCGCTGCCGTCGCGCATCACGCCCGGCCTGACGGCATCCCTGCTGGGAAGACTGATGGTGACGGTGGTCACCCACTTCAACCACCCGCGCGAGATCACGCCGGACACCGAAACGGCCTGTCGGACCATGCGGCAGGCGGGTTTTGTTCTGCTCAACCAGAGCGTTCTCTTGAAGGGCGTCAACGACAAGGTCGAGTTGCTGGAAGAGCTCTGCCGCGAGCTGATCTATCGGTTAGGCGTAAAACCCTACTATCTTCACCATGGTGATCTGGCGCCGGGCATGGCGCACCGCCGCACCACGATTGCCGAGGGCCAGGCGCTGGCCGCGGAACTGCGCCAGCGCCTCTCCGGCATCTGCAACCCGACCTATGTCATCGATCTGCCCGATGGCGGCGGCAAGGTGCCGCTCGGCCCCAGCCACATCGAGGGCCGGGACAGCGAGACATGGCGGATTCGCGGGCAGGACGGGAAGGTGAGGAAGTATCGCGAGGTGGTTGCCTAGTTCCTCATTTCGTCAGGCGGCAGAGGAACTCCCATCCCGCCCCCCGCATTCTATAAGCGGGGGCTCGAAGGAGAGCAGCGTGAAGGCATTGTTGGGAATCGTCGGCGGCTTCGTGCTGACCCTGGCCGTGTTTGCCTCAGGGCTCGCCTTCGCCACCTGGCTGCTGGCCGCCAAGCCGGTGCGCCAGGCAACGCCGGCGATCGGCGTTTCCGAGCTCTGGACCAAGGACGCCAGGCCCGTCGATCCGGCGAAGCAGGATCTCGAGCGCATCCCGGCCCAGCAGGCCGCCGACGCGTCCGCTAAGGCGGACGAGGGGGCCAGGGCGGCGGATACGGCCACGCAGACCGCAGCTCTCCCAACGCCGCAAGCCGCCGCGCCGCGGCAGTTGCAGCCCTTGCCCGAGGTCTCTCCGCCCAATGCTTCACAGACGGGCCAGGCCAATGCGGCTGAACAGCCTTCGGAGCAGGCGCCGGCCCAGCAGGCACAATTGCCCGCCGCGCATCTCGAATGGTGCGCCAACCGCTATCGCAGCTACCGCCCGCAAGAAAACAGCTACCGCTCCTACAGCGGGGAGATCCGCCCCTGCATCTCGCCCTATTTCGATCCGGGCGGCGATCGCACAGCCTCGACCGACGGGCACCAATCCGATCAGCCCTGGATGACCAATCAAGGCGAGGTGACTGACGACCAGGCCGAGATGGAAGGCTACGCCACGACACGGGACGGCTACGCGACGACCTATGGCGGCCCGCCGGAAGAGATTTTGCCGGAGGACCAGCCTTCCAGGGATCGGCTGCTGGGCCCGCAAATGTCGGGCGATCATATCGACTCCTGCTTCAGCCGCTATCGCTCCTACGATCCGCAGGACAACACCTACCAGCCCTATGACGGCGGCCCGCGCCGGCAGTGCGAGTAGGGCAGGCCCACGTTCCTGCGAAGTGACGCTGGGCCGCTGAATCTGGCGCGAGGCACCCTTTTGTAACTCAACATTGGCCGAATCCGTTATTGTTGCGGACGCAGTGGCGGACTGTAGGCGGCCTTCACACCTCAGGTCCGCTAGGCCTGGCAAGCCGCCTACGGCCTGCTCGCCGGCGTCATGATCGCCGCAGCCGGTGAGGGTGCAACTGGCGGCTTGAGCTCTCGTCAGGCTGGAGCGGGAAGCCGAGCGCGGCAGGCCATCTCTCCCGGGCCTCGTTCATGGCGCCGAGGTGAAAGTGAGGCACCCGTCGCCGCCCTGCCTGCAAGCCCGGCGCCGACCCGGGCGACAGGGCTCGAGCCTTCGACTGCGCAAAACCGCACCGGCGCCACGCGAGCCGTATCGCGGCCGCATCAGGCTCCCCCCAGGCAAAGCCATATCGGCTTCTTTTCAGGAACATTCTGCCTTCTGCGAAGTTTGGCGGCTGGCCCGCTAATTGAGGCCAAACCGGTTGACAGGCGGGCTTCGGGAGGAAGCTATGACCGCTGTCACGCCTTCACTTCATGTTTGTCGCCGCCGGGCACTGCAAATCGGTCTTGGAGCGACCCTTGCTTCAGCGGCCGGCATTGCTGCGACTTCGTCTGCTGCCGCGCAGGACAACATAAAAGACGAAGACATTTTCCGCTTCGCGCTCAACCTGGAATATATGGAGGCTGAATATTACCTCCGCGGCACCACGGGAAAAGGCATCGAGGACTCGGACATCGGTTCCAAACCCGGCGATGTCGTCGGCGGCAAAAAGGTTGCCTTCGATACGCCCGCGCTCGGTGAATTCATGCGCGAGGTCGCGGAAAACGAGCTTGCCCATGTCAGGTTCTATCGCAAGACGCTTGCGTCGAATGCGGTGGACCGGCCGGCGATCGATTTCGATGCCGGCTTTGCCGCGGTCGCCAAGGCGGCCGGCCTCGGCGACGATTTCGATGCGTTTGGCAACCAGATGAATTTCGTGCTCGGCGGCATGCTGTTCGAGGACGTCGGTGTCACCGCCTACGCCGGTGCGGCAACTGTCCTGAAGAACAAGGAATTCCTCGCTGCCGCGGCTGGAATTCTCGCGGTCGAGGCCTATCACATGGGAATGGCGCGGTCGTCGCTCTATCGCATGGGCGAGAAGGCCTGGAAGGCGGCGAATGCGGTTTCCGACGCACGCGACAAGATCGATGGGAACGAGGACAAAGACCAGGGCATTCAGGTCGACGGCAAGGCCAACGTCGTTCCTTCAACGCCGGATGCGATTGCCTTCACAAGGACGCCGCAGGAGGTGCTGCGCATCGTCTATCTGACCGATCAGTCGGGTGTGAGCAAGGGCGGCTTTTACCCGAACGGGATGAACGGAACGCTCAAGAGCACCTAGCCGTTGAAGTGGAGCCGGTCACGATGATCTGCAACCCGGGCCGAGCAGCATTCGGCGCGGGCATCCGATTTCGTTTCGACGAGGCAGGCAATGAACGTCAGCAGCGAAGCGACCAGATCTTTTTGGACACTCGACACCAGCTTGCCCAACGCGCCTCGCCTCGAGCAGGATGAGCATTGTGACGTAGCCGTCATCGGCGCCGGCATCGCCGGCGTTTCCATCGCCTACGAACTGGCCTTGGCGGGACGCAGGGTGGTGCTCGTGGATCGCGGTCCCTTGCTCGGCGGCATGACATCGCGCACGACCGCCCATCTGGCACCCATCTGCGACGACGGCTTGAGCGCGCTGATCGACATGCGCGGCGAGGCTCTGGCGCGCGGATTCCAGGAAAGCCAGCAAGCCGCCGTCGACCGCATCGAACGCCATGTCGCCACGCTGGAGATCGACTGCGATTTCCGCCGGCTGGACGGCTTCCTGTTCCCGGCCGCATGGATGGACGAGAAAGAGGCCGCCAGAGAATGCAACAAGGAGTATGCGGCTGCGGCAAAGATCGGCGCCGAGGCTGAGCATGGCAAGGGTGTGCCGCTCAAGGGCCATGAAACGGCGCCCATCCTGCGCTATCCAGACCAGGCGACCTTCCACCCGCTGAAATATTTGCGCGCGCTGCTGGCCGATTTCGAGAAACGAGGCGGCAAGGCATTCGCCGACAGCGCCGTCATCGAAATCGAGGAGGGGGACAAGGTTCGCCTGAAATGCGACGGCGGCTCCACCGTCACGGCTTCGAACGCGGTGTTTGCCACCAATTCCCCGATCAACACCTGGGTCAAGATCCACAGCAAGATGGCGCCTTACCGCACCTATGCGATGGCTTTCGACATCGCCAGGGGAACCCTCCCGGATGCGCTCTACTGGGACATGGATGATCCCTATTACTATGTCCGCCTCAATCCCGGTCCCGGCAAGACGGACTGTCTCATCGCCGGCGGCCGCGATCACAAATCGGGCGAAGCGGATGACGGCGCGGCGCGCTTTGTCGCGCTCGAAGCCTGGATCAGGGCATTGGTGCCCGATCTTGGCGGAGAACGAGCGCGATGGTCCGGCCAGGTCCTCGAAACGATCGACTTTTGCGGCTTCATTGGCCGAAGCCCCGGCAACGGCAACGTCTTCATCGCCACCGGCGACTCCGGCCAGGGCATGACGCATGGCGCCTTGGCCGGACTGCTGATCCGCGATCTGATCGTGGACGGATCGAACTCCTGGGAAGCCGTCTACGCCCCCGACCGGACGCCGCCCGCCGCGCTCGCGCACTACGTCAATGAGAACCTTACGACGGTGAAGAACCTTGCCGGCTATTTGCTGCCCGGTGAGGTTAAGTCGGCCGACGCCCTCGAGCCCGGCGAAGGCGGCATACTTCAGGACGGCTTGAGCAAGTTCGCCGTGTGCCGCGATCGCGACGGCAAGCTGCACCGGCATTCGGCCAGTTGCACGCATCTCGGCTGCATCGTGCACTGGAATTCGACCGAGCAATGCTGGGATTGCCCCTGCCACGGCTCGCAGTTCGCGCCGGACGGAACTGTCCTCAACGGCCCGGCCATCCGGCGTTTGGGATAGTTCAGCTGGAGGGCATTGGATCGGCGATCCCCAGCCGCGGGAACTCGAGCCGAATCGCGTCGGGAGAAGTGGGACTTCCCCAGAGACCTCTGTCGCTATTTTCGCCTTGCCGGCTTCTTCTTTGGCTCCGCTTCAACCGGCCCGCGGGCGAGCCTGGCCGCGCGGAGCCGTTCCGTCTTTGCCTGCCGCGCTGCCGCTTCGCCCTCGATTATCGTGCGCGCCGTCTTCGTGGTGGCTTCGCTCTTGGCGTCGCCCTTCGGCTTGAACACACTGGTTTCGGCCATGGTCTACCTCGCAATTTGAAACGAAGAAGGCCGGGCAAGCCCGACCTTCCAAAGCATATCTCCCGAAATCGGAACCGGTTAGGGGAAGACATGCGTAAAACCCCAAAACATGTTGCCCGAAATCGGGAGCCGGTTTCGGGACGAAGACATCCGCAAGATCAAAGTGCTCCAAGGCCAATGCCGGTACATCCGCGGTCAAAGGCCATGGATGCACGGCATCAGCCCGCCTGGATATTCTCCGCCGAGCTTTTGCCGTTCCGCTGGTTCTTCACGATGTCGAAGCTCACCTTCTGGCCCTCCGCTAGCGAGCGCATTCCGGCGCGCTCGACGGCGGAGATATGGACGAACACGTCCGGCTGCCCATTGCCCTGCTCGATGAAGCCGAAGCCTTTCGTGGCGTTGAAAAACTTCACGGTTCCAGTAGTCATACGATTTTCCTTTCAAATCGACGCAAATCATCGCCGCCTGGCTGCGTGCCAAACGTCGCAGTCTTCGAAATTGAGAGGGAAGATCGTCAGGGCGCCGAGGCGCAGAAACAACATTCGTTCAACAAGTTCGATTGGAAAAACATAGCGCTTAACCGCAGCGGCGACAAGGCGAAGCGAAATAATATTATCGACGGCCGTTGTCTGAAAAGCTTCCGGGCGACTAATTGCGCCTGCGCCGCCCGACTCCAATAGCGGGCTTCCGCTTTGCGTCGATGAAAGCGCCGAGAACCGAAATTCCGAGCAGATTGTTGGCCCGCTAGCCCGCTGAGCGTTCCCTACCGGCTCACGCCATGTCGAATTGTGTGCTGGATAGACGCTGCGGCGGGGACTGTGAACACCCCCCCCCAAAAATTAACCGC